>CAYRGA010000189.1:0-1516 GCA_964423705.1 uncultured Oscillospiraceae bacterium | reverse complement strand
AAAGCAGAGGTACAATATAATAAGCACTGGTTGAGCCGTCCAGCATTAAAACATCACCGTCCGAAATGTATGAGACGGCTTTTTCCGCAATAATCTTTTTTTCGCTGTTTTGCTTGTTTTCTCTAAAGCCGAAAGGTATTCGACTGTTCGTATACCCTTTTTTGGGGACAATTCCGCCATGAGTTCTTACAATTAAACCTTTTTCTTCAAGACGTATGAGGTCTCGCCTTAATGTTGATTTACTCACATACTGACTTTCCAATAGCTCGGATACGGATATGGAATCGTGTTTCATTATAAGTTCCAAAAGTGCTTGTTCTCTTTCATAAAAGGGCATAATAAAATTCTCCTTAATTATTCGCAAAATGAACAAAATATTTGAATAAAGTTCAAAAACAGAACTTTTATTTCATCAAATAGGTGTTATATTGACAAAAAATGAATTATTCGATGTGATTATAGCATAAAGTTCGTATAGAGTCAAAGAGGAGATAAAAATGAGACTTTCAACAACAACGAGTTATCCGACGAGAGCATTTGAATTTGAAAAAGGCATTGATATTTTGGCAGATGCCGGATATGATGCAGTTGATTTTTCTTTCTTTCAAAAGGAATATTATGAAGAAAAAGGCAAAGATGAGTTTTTCAAAAATTTGAGAAATTACGTCGAAAGCAGGGGACTTGTGTTTAATCCGGCTCATGCGCCCTTTGCATCAAGTTTTGAAGATGAGAATATGACTAAAAAGCGTTTTGTGGAAATTACAAATTCTATGAAATACGCATCTCTTTTGGGCATAAAAAACATAGTGGTTCACCCTTGTCATCATATTTTAGACACTGTGGGAGCGCCCAAATCCTGTGCTGAGTTCGATATAGACGAGAAAATTATTCCCGAAACCTTTAAGCATCAAAGGATATAGGAGATAAATATGTTTTGTCCAAACTTTGCTGGGATTTGGGAATTTTGGACGAGATAACATTTAATTAAGGAGAAACCAAATATGAAGAGTATGTTAGAAACAGTTACACACGAATGTGACTTGTGCGTAATAGGCGGAGGTATGGGAGGTCTGCTTACGGCAATCTCAGCGGCAAGACACGAAGCTAAAGTTGTTTTGATATAAGACAGACCGGTACTTGGCGGAAATGCTTCATCGGAAATCAGGATGTGGGTTTCGGGAGCCGGAAGCCGTGTCAGAAACTTACGGGAAACCGGAATAATGGAGGAGATTTTACTTGAAAATATGTACAGAAATCCATCAAGGAATTTTTCGATTTGGGATTCTGTCCTTTACGAGAAAGTAAAATCCGAGGAAAATATTACCCTTTTGCTAAACTGTGCTTGCTGTGATGCTCAAACCGAAAATAATGAAATCAAGTCTGTTACGAGCTTTCAGCTTACAACATATACATGGCACGAAGTGAAAGCAAAAATATTTGCAGACTGTTCAGGAAACAGCATTTTGGCAGAGCTTACCGGAGCGGAGTACATGGTCGGCAGAGAGGATAAAAAGAC
>CAYRGA010000188.1:0-1543 GCA_964423705.1 uncultured Oscillospiraceae bacterium | reverse complement strand
ATAATACCTTCATCGACAAAAACAACTCTGTCGGCAACCTCACGGGCAAATCCCATTTCATGTGTTACACATATCATGGTCATTCCCTCATTTGCAAGTTCCTTCATAACAGCCAAAACTTCACCGACCATTTCCGGGTCAAGTGCTGATGTAGGCTCATCAAAAAGCATAACATCCGGTTTCATGGCAAGTGCTCGTGCTATGGCAACTCTCTGCTGCTGTCCACCGGAAAGACTTTGCGGATACATATCCTTTTTATCGGAAAGTCCTACGCGTTTAAGCAGATTTGCTGCAGTTTCCTTAGCCTCTGCCTTTGTCATAATTTTCGCATCGACCGGTGCCATGGTTATATTTTCTTCAACCGTAAGATGCGGAAACAGATTAAATTGCTGAAAAACCATACCGATATTTCTGCGTATTTTATTTATATCAGCCTTTTTATCTGTAATGTTAAAACCATCAACCGTGATTTTTCCTTTTGTCGGTACTTCAAGTAAATTTATACATCGAAGCATCGTGGATTTTCCCGAGCCGGAGGGACCGATTACACAAACAACCTCACCCTCGCAAACATCCAGGTTAACCCCTTTTAAAACTTCCAAATCTTTAAAAGATTTGTGTAAATCCTCAATTTTAACCTTTATGTTCATAGCTCATCCTCTTCTCCAAGTAATTTGAAATAACCATTAATATTGAAATGATAACCAAATAATATACCGCAATAATGATATATGTTGCAAAGAACTGATACGACTTACCGACATAAACCTTTGCACGGTTAACCAAATCGGCAAGACCTATTACAGAAAGAATAGAACTATCCTTAATGGTTATAATGAATTGGTTTACCATCGATGGGATTGCCACCTTGATTGCCTGTGGCAAAACTACCTTTACCATTGTTTTAGCCTTGCTTAACCCCAAACTTCTTGCGGCTTCTGTCTGACCTTTCGGTATTGCCTGAATTCCGCCTCTGAACACTTCGGACAAATATGCACCGGCATTTAAGCTGAGTGTAATAAGTCCTGCGGTATATGAATCGATTTTAAATCCCGGAATAATTTTTCCGATAACCTGCGGCATGCCGAAATAAACGATAAAAGACTGCACAATCATCGGTGTTCCGCGGATTATCCATACATATACACCGGATATTGCTCTTAAAACCGCACCTATAACACCTTTTTTTGAAAGTCGCATAAGGCATACGAAAAATCCGATTACCATTCCTATCAATATCGCAAGAACTGATATAAGTACCGTCATTTTAACACCCTGTAAAAACAGTGGTGTTCCTTCTTGTATTGTTCTCAAAAAATCCATAATTCTTATCCCTTACAAACAGCAATTTCAGCATAGCCGCCAAGCCATGCTGAAATCACAAGCTATTATTGTGTATTTTTATAATTAAAATCCGTATTTAGCAAGAATTTCATCATACTTACCGGACTCTTTGATGTTCTTCAAACCTTCGTTAAACATCTTTATAAGTTCAGCATTTTCACCTTTTCTTACGGCAAATCCGTACTGCTTCGGATTGATA
>CAYRGA010000187.1:0-1644 GCA_964423705.1 uncultured Oscillospiraceae bacterium | reverse complement strand
CCTTCATGACCGAGAACAACGGGAATAAGACCGAAGGGGTCTCTTTTAAATTCGTGGGCATCCGTACCGCATATGCCGCAGCCTTCAACCTTTACCAAAATATCGTCATCGCCAAGCTCGGGAATCGGATATTCCTTGATGTCATAATTTTCGAGAGATGTGAGCATTGCCGCACGGCTGGTCTTTGGTATGTCACCGGCTTTTGATGCTGAAGCGGGGGCAGTTCCCTTAATGTCCTGAAGAACCTGCTTTACTATCTGCTCAATCTGCTGTGAATTTACGTCCATCATATCACTCCTTTCTTTATTTTATAAGTAATTTTGAAAATATTTCTTTTCCGTATTCCGCAAGGAGAGTGTCCTGCTCCTCGGTACCGCCGCTTACTCCCAGTCCGCCGACAACGGTGTCGCCGACTCTGAGCGGTTCGCCGCCGCCGAAAATGACGATTTTCCCGTCATTTGTAAACTGTATGCCGTAAAGCGGTTCGTTCGGCTGAGCCAGTATTTTAAGTGCGGAGGTGCTCATTTTAACCGCCACACCGGTGTATGCCTTATTCAGTGCTATGTTGTAGCTTGCTATATATGCATCATCCATACATTCCACGAGGACGGGGCGTGCGCCCTTATCCGTCACGGCAACAACAATGCTTACACCCATCTGCTCCGCCTTTTCTTCTATCTTTTGTGCCAGCTTTTTTGCCAGTGAAAGAGTAACCACCGGATTTGAAGCCTTTCTTTCGGCTATTTCGTTTCTGACGATTTTTTCAACCAATTCGGATAACTTATCATCCTGCATAATATCACCTCAATGTCATATAAGGCGGATTATTTTCCGAGCTGCTCCATAACCTTCTTGGTTATTTCTGCGATGAGGTCGGAGTTGTCACTGCTCTTAGCGTGTGAGCCGCATGCTCCGCAGCTGTGGCAGCTTGCCTTACCGTCTTTGTTGTTCGGGCAGAGGTCTGCCGGATGCTTACCGGTCATGCCGAACTGTCTTCTGATTTCATAAAGTCTTTGTACCTGTGCATCGGAGAGCTCCTTAGGACCGCCGAGCTGTCTGGAGAGGAAGAGGAGCTGTGCATAAAATTCCAAGGATTCCATCTTGTGGTATGCCGCAAGAAGTGAATCGGAATATGCCAGTGCGCCGTGGTTCTCCAAAAGAACAGCATCATAATACTGGAGATACTTGGATACTGCATCCGGGATTTCCTCTGTGGAAGGTGTGCCGTACTCAGCTATCGGAACGCAGCCGAGAGCGATTACTGCTTCGGGCATGATAGGCTGTGTAAGCGGAATGCCTGCAATGGCAAAGCTTGTAGCGTATACCGGATGAGCGTGAACTACGGATTTAACGTCGGGTCTTTCTCTGTAAACTCTCATGTGCATTTTGATTTCAGAGGAAGGCTTGAAGTTTCCGTTTGCCTGGAGTACATTTCCCTTTGCATCAACTTTGCATATGTATTCGGGAGTCATAAAGCCCTTACTTACGCCTGTGGGTGTGCAGAGAAATTCGTTGTCGGAAATTTTAACGGAGATGTTACCGTCGTTTGCCGCAACCATGCCTCTGTCGTAAATTCTCTTACCGATGTCGCAAATTTGTTTTTTGATTTCATACTCTGATACCATTTTAATTTCTCCTTTATAT
>CAYRGA010000186.1:0-1652 GCA_964423705.1 uncultured Oscillospiraceae bacterium | reverse complement strand
ATACATATAAGTATTATTGCTGCGGTAATCAGTATATAAAGCGGCATTGTGCACATCCTTTCGTTAATAATTTATATAAAAATCCTCTTTTAATAATTTTAACATATTTGGAAAATCAAATAAAGTAATTTTTTCAAAAAAAGAATTGACAAATTGAATGAAAATGCTATACTTTAAATATGGGTTTCAGTGCAAAATGTTAAAATATGGGAGTAGGCATATGATAAAACATCCGATACCGCCGCTATATGATAAAGCTTCAAAAGTATTGATACTGGGTAGCTTTCCGTCAGTCAAGTCACGGGAAACGGCATTCTTTTACGGACATCCGCAGAATCGTTTTTGGAGAATTCTTGCAAATATTTTTGAGTGTTCGATTCCGATTACCATAGAAGAAAAGAAAGCTTTGGTGCTCGGGCACGGTCTGGCACTTTGGGATGTAATAGGGGAGTGCGAAATCAGCGGCAGTGCGGATAACACAATAAAAAATGCCGTGCCGAATGATTTGTCCGTTATATTTGACAACAGTGATATAACGGCGATTTTCGCAAATGGCAAGGCATCTGAAAAATATTATAATATGTATATTAAGCCTGTTTTTAACCGCGATATAGTCTGCCTTCCGTCCACAAGCCCGGCAAATGCTGCATGGAATACGGACAGGCTTACAGAGGCATGGAAGGTAATAAAATTATAATCGAAAGCAAGGAATAGCCGTGGATTTATCAAATTTTAAGGTCGGTGATTATGTATGAGTTTTTACGATGCAGTCAGATCATTTTTGATATATGCGTTTTTGGGGTGGTGTACCGAGGTGGCATATGCCGCTTTCATACAGGGGAAATTTGTCAACCGCGGCTTTTTAAACGGTCCGGTATGCCCGATATACGGCTTTGGAGCCGTTATGGTAATAGCACTGCTTTCTCCGCTTAAAAGTGACGTACTTATAACGTTTTTGTGTTCTGTTGTTATAACGTCCGTTTTGGAATACTTGACAGGATATGCACTTGATAAAATATTCAGTGATAAATGGTGGGATTATTCGGATTGCCGATTTAATTTAAATGGATACATATGCCTGAAGTTTTCCATCGCATGGGGAGTGGTGTGCCTTTTCGCTGTATATGTTATACATCCGGCTGTTATTGCCGTATTAACGGTAATTCCAAAGCCGCTTACACTTGTTTTTGTATTTGTTTTGCATGGTATATTGATTTCAGATACCGTGCTTACGGTCACCGAAACCGTTAAAATTAAAAAGTATTTTAAAAAGGCAGATGCTCTGGAAAAGAAAATACGCAGCTTGTCGGATGCTATAGGTCAGGAAATTGCCGATGGTGTACTTAAAGCGGAAAAAATCAAAAGCAATATTGACGAATACCGCGAAAACACACAATTGTCTGCAAAGATACGCAGTGAAAATGCTCAGCTTAAGCAGGAGCTTGAGGTACTGTATGCAAAGTTTAAAAATCTGAAGTTGAAAAAGGGATATATGTATAATCGACTTTCAAATGCTTACCCGAGATATTTTAACAAAAAATTGAAAAACATTGTAAAGATAAAAAAATATTTTAAAAATTATCGAAGTAAATGAAAAAATGTAGGTTTGTCAATGATGTGTTACACATTTCAGAAAATTTCTCCATAGCGAA
>CAYRGA010000185.1:0-1689 GCA_964423705.1 uncultured Oscillospiraceae bacterium | reverse complement strand
CGGAAATACTGTAGGACGGAAGTACATCCACTGGAAAGTCTTTCAAATCAAGCTAGCGCTGACCTTTTGCTTTCTTTTTCTTAACGGGAATAACTTCTTCTATGTCAGGTTCTTTGCAAGAAGCATCATAGGTAACTTCTGCTTCGTCAAAAAATGACATTTGACCGTCAATGACGCTCAGTTTTTCGGAATGCTTACCGAAACGATAACTATTAGCAAGACGCACCTGTTCTATCAATTTTTCAATGTTGTTATTGAGCGTGTCAAGCTGCCCCTGCATCATAAGGATGATTGTGATTAGTTCGTCACGACTTAAGTTATTAAGTTCATCCAATGTATGTTTCTGACTCATCTGAAAACTCCTTTCCTGTACTCTATTATACAGGAAAGTCAGAAAATATGCCAATTTCAAGCGAATAAAGATTCGTCATTTTGCCTATGGATGAGGCACCGTATATTCCTTTATATACGTATAGGAAATATAGAATTGTCAATGTTCAAACTTTTACATTTAACGTATATATGCTGCTCTCATGTGGTCTGATAGCAACTACTGATACACGAAAAAGCAAAAAAAATACATATAAAAACAGATTAAAAAAATCTCTGTTTTGCACAAAACTAAAACACCTTTTGCGGATTTACTTCCCTTATTTTCGGATAAATCGGATCGAGTCCCATCATGAGCATCTCATACTGTTTTCGTGTGAGTTGCATGGCTTCTTCCGGTGTGCGCGGCCATGAAAAAGAACCATCTTCAAGTCTTTTGTAGAGAAGCAAAAATCCATTGCCTTCCCATAAAAGTCCCTTTATTCTATCACCGCGTCCACCGCAAAAAAGAAACAGAACATTTTTTTCAAAAGGATTCATGTTATATTTGGTTCCAACAAGCTGGGCTAAACCATCAATACCTTTGCGAAGGTCAGTTCGCCCACAAGCAATAACAATCTTTGTAACACCAGTTGCTTCAGCGAGCATGACGGATCACCTCAAAAACTTTATCAAGCAAAGAGTCAGAAGCAGTATTGGAAATACCAAAAATTACTGAATTCACTTGGATGGTTATATCAGGCCGGGAAACTGCGTTGTTTGATTTGTCTGTTTCAACTGCTCGAAATGGGATTTCCGCAAAAGTCACTTCATTTTGATTTGTCTGAACAGGCAGGGTATTTGAAGTTGTTGTAAGCTCATAAGTTTCCTGTCTTATCCTTTTCAGCCAATAATAGTAGGTTTGCTCGCATATGCTATTTTCATCAAGCCATTGCTTAGCAGACATCCCTTTAGGTCTCTGCAAGCATTGCGAAATGATGTTTTTCCAGTATTGTTTACGAACCTCACGTGTACATCTGTCCATAGATTTTGCCTCCTATAAAAACTACAAAAACTCAATAGAGTTTTTAGATTTTTTATAGTATGACATAAAGTTGAGCATCTGTTAAGGCGTATGGTTTGACGTTTACGGAACGGGAAAGGCACTTGGTTGTAGAGCGCTTACGTTCAACTTGGGGTAAAGAAAAACCCCTGCAAACATAGAGTTTACAAGGGTTTTGAATGTTCTGTGAGTTTTCTCGAAGAGAAAATATATTATCTCTTTGAGAACTGTGGTGCACGACGAGCTTTTTTAAGACCGTATTTCTTACGCTCTTTCATTCTTGAATCACGAGTCAAGAATCCAGCTTTCTTAAGTAC
>CAYRGA010000184.1:0-1798 GCA_964423705.1 uncultured Oscillospiraceae bacterium | reverse complement strand
ACGTGGTGCCTTCGTTATTGCCGGCATGTTCACTTCCTTTGTGACAGTGGCTAATTTATTTTAACTTCTTTGTTAAGCGGTACTATCTGAATGTATGTTGTGCCGGGATTTAGCACCAGCTCTGCGCCGTCTGCTGTGGTATAGAGGGTTTTACCGCTTCTGGATTGCTTTGACCAGCTTATATCGATTTTTTTGCCGTCGGTAACATAAATACCTGTTCCCGAGCCTATGTTTTCAAGATTTTGTCTGCCCTTGTTCTCGCCGTCATTCAAATTGTAATTTTTTAAATGGTAAATAATTATGTTTTTTGCCGATAGACACTCATCGGTCTGTGACATGTGCTCACTTCCGTTTACATACCTTTTATACAGCTTGCTTTCCGAATCGTACTTATATCCCACAGTGTAAAAATTTGCATACGGTATGCTTATTTCCGTCACATCCGTACCGACTGACGGTGTTATGTCATTTGTGTTGTAAAGGTTGTTTTTCACATCCGTTGTGCTGCGGTAGCCTTTCTTATTTACACCGTAATCAAAAAGCTTGTCAACTCCGGAGTAGAGATTGTGCCAGGATTTGTCATATGTGTTATCACGCCAAAAATTACCTCCGTCACCTCCGAGAATACCGTTGATGTTATTTACACCCAGTGCGGAAATATCGCGAGAAGCCTGCGGGCTCCAGCCTGCATGGCAATATATCGCATCATGCTCAAGTGCATAGTCAAGAAAATAGTGCCTGGATGAGCGAATCGGACCTACTTTTTCAAGGGTGTGCTCCTTAAAAAGTGCCATGAATCTTGTAGCACCGCCTTCGACGGTAATTTCATACACCATGTATGCACTTTCCAGACCTCTTTGCGGGCGTGACTGCGCAGTATCGTTATCTATCATTACGGCTATCGGTCTGGTGTCGGTAAGCATTTTGTCATAGAAGGCATCATTTTCAATTACCTGACTTTCGGTAGTGTTAATTCTTTTTGTTTCTTGCTTCTTTTCGGGTGCTACGGATTTTTTGCATCCGGAAACAAACATCACTAAAATTAAGATGAAAAATAATATAAGTTTTCTCATAAGTATCCTCCGATATAAGAATAGTACAATCAAATTTTATCACATGGTATTTAAAGTGTCAACAAAAAGAAAAATGCATATAATTTTCGGTTTAATAAGAATAAATGCGAATTTTAGAGATATTTTGTGGATTTTAAAAATATTTATCTGTAATTGTGTTTTTGATATTTTGACAAATAGCATTAATATGAATATAATAGAAAGGTACTGTTTTTGTGAACATAGCGGGGTTTGGCGCAGTTTGGTAGCGCGCGTGGTTTGGGACCATGAGGCCGGGGGTTCGAACCCCTCAACCCCGACCAAACTTTTTTAAAAAAGTTTTAAAAAAGTGTTGACAAAGAAAAAGTTTTATGGTATTATACCATAGTAACGTTTTTGAGGCTTATGGGAGCTTAGCTCAGCTGGGAGAGCATCTGCCTTACAAGCAGAGGGTCATAGGTTCGAGCCCTATAACTCCCACCATAAATGGCCGAGTAGTTCAGTTGGTTAGAATGCCAGCCTGTCACGCTGGAGGTCGAGGGTTCGAACCCCTTCTCGGTCGCCATTGTTCTTTTTAAGAACATACATGAGCAGTTGTTTGTGGTATGCCTCTGTAGCTCAGTAGGTAGAGCAGGGGACTGAAAATCCCCGTGTCGGTGGTTCGATTCCGCCCGGAGGCACCATACAATTAAATATGCGGGAGTGGCTCAGTGGTAGAGCGTCACCTTGCCAAGGTGAACGTCGCG
>CAYRGA010000183.1:0-1864 GCA_964423705.1 uncultured Oscillospiraceae bacterium | reverse complement strand
GCTGTAAAGGCAGACGAAAAAGAGTATAGCGGATATATAGTCAAGCTTAAAAGCGCACCGGCTGCCGCTGTTCTTTCCGAAGTAAGCGAATCACCGGACGAAAGCGATGGTGTCACTGTTATAAATGCCGAAAGAGGACTGTTTCGCATTGATAATATCGAAAATCTCCCGCACGGTATTTCAAAAAGTGATATTGAGCACTTTTCCCCGGATTATAAGGTGCGGCTTTATGATGTTCCGAACGATACCTATGCCGATGAGTGGTTTATGAAAAATATTAATGCTTCACAAGCGTGGGAAACAGGATGTCACGGTGAGGATATACACATCGGGGTTATAGATTCCGGAGTTGCCAAGCACGACGATATAGTTAAAAATCTGGTTGAAGGCTACAATGTTTTAAATGATACAACAGATACTACAGACACCATGGGGCATGGAACTTTTGTAAGCGGCATTATAGCCGCCGAAGCTAATAATTCAATCGGTTTGGCGGGATTGGCATACAATGCTAAGATTGTTCCCATAAAATGCTTTGATGCAAATGAAACGGATGCAAGCTATCTGATAAAAGCTATTTATACTGCGGCAGATAAAACCGACTGTAAGGTTTTAAATATCAGTGCAGGAGTCGCGACAAATATTCCGGAACTTGAGGAAGCGATAAAGCATGCGATTAATAAAGGTATAATTATTGTAGCCGCAAGCGGAAATCATGACGATAAAAAATTGTTTAATGAACCGAATTATCCGGCATCCTATGATTATGTGGTAAGTGTCGGGTCGGTGGATAAGTACAATATAAAATCCTATTTTTCAAATTATAACGAATACGTGGATATTGTCGCTCCCGGAAGCAGTGTGCGTGGATTGCGGTATGACGACCTCAAAGATTATAAAAGTGGGAGCGGTACCAGCTATGCCGCACCGTTTGTCACCGCCGCGGCGGCTTTGTGCTTAAATGTAAATCCCGATATTACCCCGGCTGATTTTTTATCATTGATTGAACAGACGGCAGTAGACTTGGGCGAAGAGGGAAAAGATGTGTATTACGGCTACGGACTTTTGGACATGAAGGGGATGCTTGGTAAGTTGCTTGAAAACACGGAATTTTTTATATCACCGTTTGATTTTGAAGGCACTGACCCGTCGGCTGTCGTATACAATAATACCGATTCCGACGTAAACGTATTCAGCATATGTAAACAGGCTGAAGTTTCTTCGTTTGAAAAAATTTCTCTAAGCTCCAAGAAAGGGACGAAAATATATTTTAGCTCGTCGGAAACAGACTTTTCGTATTATCTGTGGTCGCTTAATTTAAAACCGCTGGCAAAAAGGATGTATTCGGCTCAAATGAGCGAATAACGCAAAACAACCTGTATGCCGGGTTAATCATATGCTCTCCGTTAAACGGGTTCCGCTCAGCATATGTTAAAAGGCAGACAGGTATTTTACGCGCGGATTGTGAAAACCCGCTTACAATTATATTATGCGTTTTTAAGGAAAATATATTCAGTTTTGTATAAAATAATCGGAGGTTTCCGCCACATGAAAACATTAATTATTCTGCTTATATATTTTGCAGTGTTTATAACGGTTGATTTGTGTACGTTTTTTAATGATATTAAAAAAATTTCGGCAGAATTAACAAGCTTGTATCCTTCTGCCGATAAAAAACAAATTGTAAGTGAAGCACGTTTTGAAGCAAAACTTCTGCCAAGAATAACCTTGTCCTTATTTGTGGGCTTTGCCGTTTCGTTTTTGCTTCTTACTCTTATATACATATTTAACAGTCATGCCGAAAGGCTTTTCGGTTTTTTGTCATCTCACAGCTTTATTGCAGTGTCGGCAGCTGTAGCGGCAC
>CAYRGA010000182.1:0-1870 GCA_964423705.1 uncultured Oscillospiraceae bacterium | reverse complement strand
GTGCACAGAAGCTCCAGGTAATAAAGGTTGTTCGTGAAATGACCGGTCTTGGACTTAAAGAAGCTAAGGACGCTGTTGAAGGTGTTCCCACAACTCTTAAGGAAGGCATCGGCAAGGAAGATGCTGAAGCTTACAAAGCTAAACTTGAAGAAGTTGGAGCAAAGGTTGAAATTAAGTAATTTAAGCCTAAAAATAAAAAGCGAAGTGGTTTTCACTTCGCTTTTTTGTTTTCATTTTTAACTCTCGGCACCGAATAAATATCATTGTACGAGGTTGCCGCCTCATCTGACGGCGGCGGTATTTGTACCAGTCCGGTACATTCGGTATACGATGCCACTGCAAACATTTCGTCATCCTCGTCATAGGGATAATCGAATTCGTCATTTTTGTCGTAAATTGTTTTCAACCCCCAATTGCTTTTTAGTTTATTTTTTCACAAAACAATTGAAATATACGGTTGAGAAGCAAAATTTTGACGGAGAGCTGTTATTCCATTTCAATTAAGCCGTAATTTTTATCGTTGCGTTTGTATACAACCTCCATTGCTTCTGTTTTATCGTTTTTGAAAACAAAGAAATTGTGTCCCAGCAAATTCATTTGCAAAATGGCTTCTTCCGGACTCATCGGCTTTATGCTGATGTGTTTGTTTTTTACGATATTAAACTCCTTTTCTTCGTCAATAGGCTCTATATCGAATTCACCGGTTTCAAAGGCATCGGTTCTCAGCCGCTTTTCAAGACGGGTCTTATTTTTTCTTATTTGGCGTTCAATTACCGTTACCGTCTTGTCGATTGCGGAGTATATATCATCTGTTGTTTCCTCGGCACGGTAAATCATGCCACCGGAAAATACAGTTACTTCCATAACACTTCTGTTGCCTTTTTCTGCCGTAATAGTAACCTTTGCGTCTGCATCATCACGGAAAAACTTGTCTAATTTGCCCATTTTTTTCTCGATAAGTTCTTTAAGACGCTGCTCAATTTCAAATTTTCTTCCGCTGATAATAACCTTCATGTAAATGACCCCTTTCTTGTGATCAGTTTCGACTTTATGTATATCGAATACTGTGACTATATTATAACAGTTTTGCACAAAAAATCAATAGCATTAACGAAAAATATACAAAATGTACAAAAAAGATGCATCGCGATAAAAATGGCAAAGAAAAAGCCGACTTCTTATATTTGAAGGCGGCTTTCATATATATTGCGTATTATTTGTCTTTGGTGCAGGCTTCAATGGTATACACGATGCAGGCAATGCCTGAAAAAAGTGTTGTTAAAATCATTCCACCAATACAGTTATTAAAGGCACCTCCAATGAAAAGACCGACAAGTGCGGAAAGTATCATAACTATGACCGAGCATAATGTCTTTGGCATTTTTATCCTCCTTACAATACATCATTTTATCATTTCGTCAAATTCGGACTCTGTTATAAGCGGAATATTAAGCTCTCTGGCTTTGGTAAGCTTGCTACCGGCAGCTTCTCCGTACAGCACAAAACTTGTTTTTTTCGAAACTGAGGACGAAACTTTTCCGCCGTGGCTTTCAACAATTTCAGAGGCTTCGTCACGGCTGTATTTTTCCAGTGTTCCGGTTATTACAAAGGTTTTGCCTTCAAAACGAGAGTCTTGCTTGTCGTCCTGATGAAGCGTATTAACTCCTGCTTCAACAATTCGGTTGATATTTTCGCGGTTTTGGGGCTCGCTTAAATAAGAAACGATGCTTTCGGCGGTAATTTCACCTATATCGTTTACAGAAGCAAGCTCCTCCTTTGTGGCAGACATAAATTTATCGAGAGTGGGAAACTTGTTTGCAATAATTTTTCCGGCATTAGCACCGACCTGTCTTATGCCCAAGGCATATAT
>CAYRGA010000181.1:0-1978 GCA_964423705.1 uncultured Oscillospiraceae bacterium | reverse complement strand
TTACAGAGGAGGGGATAAGGTGAAACCGATTAATGTATTGCATATGTCAGATATACATTTTGACAGTTCTCTGAGTTATCTTGGAACTGAAAGAAGCAGTCAAAGGAAAAACGAGATACTGATTTCTTTTAAAAAATGCATAGAGCGTTTTTGTGATGCGGATATAGTTTTAATAGCTGGGGATTTATTCGATGGATTGTATAACGAATTAACAGTAAAATACTTATGTAAACTTATAAAGAATTATCCTGAAAAGTATTTCTTTGTTTCAGCGGGAAATCATGATAATTTAAGTACCGACATAATGAATTATTTTAAAACAATCAAACCACATAACCTTCATATATTCAGTGATACAATAGAATGTATACATGTCGGCGAATGCGAAGCCGACATCTATGGAACGAGCTTTTCCATGAGTAAATCGTACACATCGTTGCTCAATGGATTTCGTGTTGATAATCCTGATAAAGTTAACATAATGCTTATGCATGGCGAAATCTCTGCAGAAGGTGACTATAATCCTATAACATTAGATGAAATCGAACATAGTGGTTTAGATTATTTGGCTTTGGGACATGTACACAGTTATTCAGGTGTGAACGAAATTGGAGGTACCTTTTATGCGTATCCAGGTGTATTTGAGCCTCGCGGTTTTGATGAATGCGGAAAATGCGGTGTGCTGTACGGGCAAATTTCAAAAGGCGACGTGAAAATGAATTTTTATCATACAGCAGAGCGTGAATACCATAGAGTTGAGATTGATATCTCCGATTGCTGCAATGATGTGGATGTTATTAATATTATATCTGATATAACTGAGCAAACCAATATATATAAAATTATACTTACAGGAGCTCGTAATCCACATTTTGTACCGAATTTACATATTATTTCCGAAATGACAAATGTATTCTGGTGTGAGGTTGTTGACAGTTCACGGTCACTTGTGAGCGTCCTGGATTATTCGGGTGAAAATTCTTTAAGGGGGTTTGCCGCGAAGGAATTGATGAAATGTTTAAATAGCGGAAGCTGTACTGTCGATGAATACAAGAAAGCTGCTGAAATTCTGACATATTATTTGATAGGCGGTGATGATATTGATTATTAATGAGCTCGAAATCAGAAGCTTCGGAAAACTGGAAAACAGGCATTTTGTTTTTGCGGATAGTTTAAATTTAATATACGGCTCTAATGAATGCGGCAAAACGACCGTTTTTGCTTTTGTTAAATTTATGCTCTATGGCACAAAAATTCGTAAAGCACCGAATAGTATGAGCTTTAAGGAAAAGTATATGCCATGGAACGGAAAACCAATGAGCGGAAGTATGACCGTTACGATTGAAAATGGTTCGAAATATGTATTAACACGTTTGGTGTCAGATGAAAAAAACATCATCGAAATAATTGATTCATACACCGGAGCGGATGTGAATGACAGAGAAATTCTCCGAAATCCCGGTAAATATTTTACTTCGCTGAACGAAGAGGCGTTTTCGTATGTATCTTTTTTATCTGCGATTAGCGGTGCAGTTAAAAACGATAAGGATGGTGAAATGGTATCGAAATTGTCGAATTTATCACAATGCGCCGGTGAAGAAATATCATACCAAAGGATTATCAATGATTTAAACGACAGAATCCTAAATTTTTCATCGAACAAACGCAAAAATGCTATACTTCCGGGTTTGCATCATAAACTTGATTTAACCAAAGAAAACATTTTAGAAATAAACAAACAAATTTCCGAAATTGATTTGTTGAACAAAAGGATGGTTGAAATTGCCGATAAAAAGATAGCTTTGTGCAGTGAACTGAAAAAGCAAAAAAATATACAAAATGCAAATCTGGAGTTTTATAAGTACAATGAGTTGGCAGATGTAATTAAAAAAATAGAATCGGATTCATCCATGCGTTTTTCAAATGTAAGTGAATTTGAAAAAAATATTGTGAGAAACGGCGAAAAAGCTTTCGGTAG
>CAYRGA010000180.1:0-1989 GCA_964423705.1 uncultured Oscillospiraceae bacterium | reverse complement strand
CGATTTTTCTCGGTACAGGAGCAAGCGAAGGAATACCGGCACCGTTTTGTGAATGTAAAATTTGTGCAAAAGTACGTATGCTTGGCGGAAAGGATATAAGGTCGCGAAGTGATTTTCTTATAGACAGTGAAAATCTTATAGATTTCGGACCGGATATCGTAAGTCAATGTGTGCATAACGGAATTTCATTGGCGAATTTAAAGAATATATTTTTGACACATTCGCATGAAGATCATATTGATATAGCCGAAATGATAACACGCATTTCAACAAAAGTTCCGTTAGAGACAAAGGTTAAGGTCTACGGAAGAGATAAAACACTTGATCACATCGCATTGGCATTTCCGATTTATCAGTCGCGTAATTACGAGCATAACAGTTGGTTTTATGAAAAATATGAGTTTATACCGCTAAAACCGTTTGATACATACGATATAGACGGACTCTCCGTAACACCCGTTTTGGCAAATCACTATGGCTACGGTAAAGGTGAACTCGGTTTTAATTATATAATTACCGATAAAAAAGGCAAAACATTTCTTTATGCATCTGATACCGGCTGGTACGGGGAAGAAACATGGGAGTTTTTGAAAAACAGCGGTATAAAGCTTGATTATTTAATCAGTGAATGTACTTTCGGAAATTATGAGCTTTATAATTATTCCGACGGTCATTTGGATATAAAAAATTTAAAGCTAATGCTTGAGAGATTTACTGAGTATGGCATAATCGATTACGATACACCCATATTCCTTACACACATATGTCATTTAAATACTTTATGTCACAGTGAAATGACGGAATATTTTAAATCGTTACAATGGAATATTGCTGTGGCATATGACGGAATGAAAATATAATAAAATTAAGAGGTGGACTGAAATGAAATTCGGTAATGAAAAAATCACAGTGGAATATTTTGAAAAATACGGAACTTTTAGATGGTCTTTGGGTGATACCGCTTTTTCAAATGCAAATACGCCTGCAAGCTTTACAAATGCAAACGGGGATATAATCTATTTCGATAAAGCGTTGGATTGTGAAGCAGAGGAATATAATTCCGGCTATGGAAACGGAATATATGTGAAATACAATTTTGATGACGGGATAAAGATTATTACAGGCTGTGTTTTTGAGACATGCACTGAGATATTACATTTTAATATAACCGTGCTCGAAGGTGAGGAAAAGGTTGTAAAAGTCAGTTGGCCCACACCGATTGAAATGAGCGAGTGCAAGAACGGTTATACCATTGTTCCGTTACGCCAGGGAATTTTAATTCCCGACAGTGAAGACCGTCCTATGACACCGGTTTATGAGAGGTTTTTCACCAGCAGAGATGCTGCAATGTCATGGTGGGGACAGGTTAGCGACGGCAAGGGTTATATGACTATAGTTGAAACACCTTTTGACGCAGTTTTAGATTATAATCACGAGCCGTTAAAGCCTACTGTTATTCAGGCTTTGTGGCATCCGTCACTTGGTAAGCTTTCGGGCACAAGAAAGCTTCAAATGCGTTTTTACGACAGCAATTGTAATTTCATGAAGTTTTGTAATGAGTATAAGGCTTATGTAAAGGAAATCGGTAATTTTGTAACTTTGAAAGAAAAGGCAATTAAAAATCCTTTGGTAAAAAAACTGGTGGGATCTGCGGTTTTCTATACGAAAAACGGTTACTGGCATTGCGAGCCGGAATCATATTATTACAATAAAGAAGATCTTTCGGCAAATGATGTTGTAATAACCTTTGATGAGCATATAAAAATGTTGGAGGATATTAAAAAGCGCGGTTTCGAAAATCTTTATATTCATTTTGACGGTTGGGGAAGAATGGGATATGATAATCAGCATCCCGATGTTTGGCCGCCTCATGACCGTTGCGGCGGTGTTGAAGGATTTAAACGCCTCCAGAAAAAATGCGAAGAATTGGGATATTTGTTTGCTGTTCACGATCAGTACCGTGATTATTATTTGAAATCACCGAGTTTC
>CAYRGA010000179.1:0-1998 GCA_964423705.1 uncultured Oscillospiraceae bacterium | reverse complement strand
CTGCACAAATCAGTATACTTCCGCAATTCTGCATTGCGTGTATATTACTTTGTCTTTTTCGCCTTCAACTGCGAAAATCCGACTGCCAGCAAAAAGCATCCGAACAGCTTTTTTAAAAGCTTTACCGATATATGCATTGCCGCAAACGAGCCCGCATAAGAAGCTATAACGCCTCCAAGTATCATGTGCAGAGCACATTTGAAATCCAGCCGCTTATTTTTAGCGTGGACGATAAGCGCGCACACTGCCGCCGGCATAAAATACATAAGGTTTATATACTGCGCACTGTGTTGGTTCATGCCGAAAATCCCGGTAAGCACCGGTATAAGTATCACTCCGCCACCTATTCCCATTCCGCTTAAGGCTCCGGATGCCACAGCAGCCGTGAAAAGCCAAATCATGTCGTCACCATCCTAAGTGCCGCCACAAGTATAAATAAGCCGAAAATTTTCCTTAAAATCGTACCGCTGAATTTTTTTAAGAAAAATGCACCTGCCGTACTTCCCAGTACTCCACCCGACACCACGGTCGCAGCTGCCGTAAAGTCTACATTGATTTTAGACGAATACGTCAAAAAGCTCACTGCCGAAAGAGGAAGTATAACCAAAATGGCAGTGGCGTGCGCCTTCTTTTCCTCTAGCGATGCGAATTTTTCAAGACACGGAACCGCCAAGGTACCGCCGCCCGAACCGAAGAGCCCATTGCAAACTCCGGCAAACGCACCTGCTAAAATCAATTTTATATTTTTATTCATAAATCCCTCACCCCAAATAAAGTATTTGAAGCTATAGGTTTATTTATTCACAAAAAGCAAAGAGGGCATCTGAAAGACACCCCCTACCATTAACAAAAACACCCCGCTGAGCCGTGTTTACAGGATATATTTTAAACCTGCTATGCAGGTGGATTCCGCCTGAATGCTTAAATGTTCCCTAGTCAAAGCTTGGTCTACAGCCACAATCAGAGAGTGGGATTCCGTTTATGATGTGTTGGTTAAAATAATCCGTTTCACGCACACCGCAGGGAACTGACCTTTAAAAAATCAGTGCTTGCTTCGCTCAATGTGCTGCTTTATCAAAGCACAGCCTATAGGATGTGCCATATATTGTTTCTTGGCTGCGAGTAGCAAATAATTTAGCTACCGCTATTTTGTCGATATGTAAGCTCCGCTTACTCGATATTTTTGCTGTCACAAATTCGATATGTTTTTTACTTCATTCAAAACTTATTATACCACACCTCAAATCACATTTCAACAGTTTTTTTAAAATTAATCCGCGAAATCAAATTCATCCGAGCAGCGATCCTTAAACATTGCGAAGGCTCTGTCAAGTTCCTCATCGTCCTCTATAGCGACGAATACATCCTCGTCATCGCTTTCACTCTCAATACGCATAATCAAAACCTCGGAATCCTCATCGTTTTCCGGTTCCTCGGGTGCTATCAAAGCCGCGTATTTACTGCCGTCCATTTCAAAAGAATCGGCAATTTCAAATTCAAATTTTTCATTGTCTTCGTCAGTGAAAACTATAGTCTTATTTTCTTCCATGATTTATTCTCCTTTACTGTAATCAAGATAACTCTGAAGTATAATACATGCCGCAACGGTGTCAATTACTTTTTTTCGGTTTTTGCCTCTTGTATTAGTGGTATTGAGTATGCCGACTGCTTGAACGGTGGTGAGCCTTTCATCCCACAGCACTATCGGAATATCGCCACAGTGCGACTTCAAATCCTCAC
Organism: uncultured Oscillospiraceae bacterium; assembly: GCA_964423705.1. Lineage (GTDB taxonomy): Bacteria > Bacillota > Clostridia > UMGS1810 > UMGS1810 > CAKSIN01. The sequence continues at coordinate 258 of CAYRGA010000179.1, read as the reverse complement.
AGAACCGCTGCGTCACCTCCGACCTCTCTCCGGATGTTCCGTTCATATTTTTGGGCATACCCAAAACAATTTTATTGATCTTATACTCATCTATGATTTTTAAAAGTGATTCAAGCATTTTATCATACATGCGGTTTAAAAGCGTAGTCACTCCCTGAGCAGTAATGCCGAGCGGGTCACTTACAGCTACTCCAACCCTTGAATCTCCGTAATCAATTCCCAAAACTCTCATGTTTTTTTATCTCCGTATTATTATAT
>CAYRGA010000178.1:0-2025 GCA_964423705.1 uncultured Oscillospiraceae bacterium | reverse complement strand
ATTTATTAATATTCATTATCAATCCCCCTTTCAAAATTCCTTATCCCGGCATTTCCGATGTGCACCAAAAATGCACCGATATTATTGTAATGCTGCTTTGTTATACACATCCTACCATATTTCTCGGTGACATACAGGACAAACCGGAAAATTCCCCGTATTTATACCAAATCTCAACCTTTGTAAGATTATTTACCCTACATCATTAAATACACAATTTTAATATTTTCCCAATCAAGTATCTAAAAAAAGCCTATTTCAGACATTACCTGAAATAAGCTTTTTCCACTTAAATAATATTACAAAATCGATACTTTTATTTTGATGACCTATATTTATTTTGAAACTCGGTTGGTGTAACTCCCGCATATTCTTTAAACTGCCGATAGAAAAAATGCACATTCGTATATCCGCAAAAATCTGCAATCTGTGCTGTTGTATATCTTCCGGACAGCAAGAGGTCACATGCATAGTTTATTTTCAGTTGGACAATATACTTAACCGGCGACACGGAAAATCGCTTTATAAAAAGCTTTTTCAAATATGATTCACTTATCCCACATTTTTCCGCCAGTGCCGAAACTGAAATCTTTCCGGTAAGGAAATGCTCTTCGATGTATTTAACAGCCGGCATAATTATATTATTTTGTTCCCCTGTTATATAATTTCTATGCTGCATTTCCGCAAATATTTCATACAGAATGCCTATACATTCGAAATAATATCCCTCGTTTTTTGCAACCCAAACCGAAAAAATCTTCTTAAAAAGTGCCTTCACTCTCGAGCCGTTTTTCAAATCCACGGTAAACGCTTCATCGGAAATAGGTTTGTCACTATTAAAAAATATATCTATGCATTCGCCTTTATCATCATTGTAAACACTGTATTCCTCATTTTTGCCCTTGGGCAGAAATCGGATAGTATTTTCAATACAACGTAATTCCTTACCATTGAATTTAACCGTTCCGCATCCCGATAAATGCAGTATTAATTCATTGGAATTTAAATCTCCGGTAAAATGCAATTCTTTTTCCTTATATTCATCCTTGCCAATAAATATAACACGCTGTATATCGATAATTATAAAATTATCTTTCATCAAATCACCCCCATTTAATATATCATAAATCAAAATTATTGTCAATTTTTGTACCGAAAAGTATACATTTATATATTAGTGTATTTACTTTGCCAAATTTATCTGTATAATTGAGTTATAAATATATTTGAGGTGATAGAATGATCGAAAGAATAGAAAAACTTACCGAGCTTACATTAAGCGGTAAAATGTTCCCGGAAGTAACACCCGTTGAATTTGACAGAAACGATTTATTTTTGTCAAAGCCCGAAAGAACCGTGAAAAGACTCCGCGACTATATGAATATGCAAACTCCGAAACTGACGGAATTCCAAACCATTCCCTCAACCGTAGACTTAAATTGTATAGAAATAGGCGGTCCTTACCATTACCATTCCTTTGAAAATATTTCAGGTTTATTGCTAAATTTTTATGCAAAACCCATTGATAATCTTGTCACATTCGAATGGCAGCACGCCACCGCTGATTATAGAAAAGCAATCACACTCGGCATAAACGGACTGCTCGGCATGATTAAAAGTTCAAAAAACAAACATGCTGATAATCCGGAAAAGCTTGAATTTCTCAACTGCCTAGAAAATGCCGCAAATACACTTACAGAATGGTCGCACAAAATTTCACATGAAGCACTTCTTCTTTCAGAAAAGACAAAAAATTCCGAATACAAAGAAAATTTACTCCTCCTTTGCGAGGTTTTAAAAAAAGTACCGGAAAATCCGGCAGAAAGCTTTTACGAAGCCGTTGTTTCAATGGCTGTTATGTACAGCTATGCCCGCGACAGTCTCGGAACATTAGACCGTACTCTATATCCTTACTACAAGCATGATTTGGAAAGCGGCATTATTACCCGTGATGAAGCAAAGGTTATCCTGCAGGAGCAGGATAACCTTTGCTTCATCACGGGTAATAATGCCGCTTTCCAAATC
>CAYRGA010000177.1:0-2083 GCA_964423705.1 uncultured Oscillospiraceae bacterium | reverse complement strand
GTTTGTTCAAAAATATAGTTTTGTAATAAAATTTAAAAGTGAAAATATAATTTAATAAGTGATTTTATACACACAAAGCTTAACACTGCCGACACTGTTTTAATGTATAATTTTACTGCAATCTGTCGTGAGCAATGCTCCGATTAGAAAAGGATGGATTCAAAATGCAGATGACATTTTCGATAATTATAGGATATATTTTAGGTTTGATGATTGTTTTTGTACTCGCAAAAATATCTCTTAAACCGATTAAATTTATACTCAGAATACTTTTGAACAGTGCTCTGGGCGGATTAGCATTGCTTGTTATAAATACCATCGGCAAAACTGTCGGCATACATATAGGCATAAATGCGATTACCTCTATCTCCGTCGGTATTTTGGGGCTTCCGGCAATTATAGCCATGCTGATTCTTCAATTACTTTTTTAGTGAGCTTTCAGTTCGACAATACCTGTATTTGCGTAAGCAGCTCTCTTTCGACCGTTTTCTTCACATAAAAAACCCGGTCAAAAGACCGGGCTTTAAAATCAATCTGATGTATAAGGGAGAAGTGCAATGTGTCTTGCTCTCTTGATAGCAACTGTAAGCTGTCTCTGATGCTTAGCGCAGTTACCGCTGATTCTTCTCGGAAGAATCTTAGCTCTTTCGGAAACATATCTTCTGAGCTTCGCTATATCCTTATAGTCAATTTCTTGAACTTTATCTACGCAAAAAGCACAAACTTTTTTCTTAGGCTTTCTGCGGAACTGTTTTTCTTCAGCCATAATAGTAAAACCTCCTTTAATAATTTATGCAATCGTAATTAAAACGGCAGATCGTCGTCAGCAGGCATCGGCATAAAGCCGTCATCTACCCCGAAAGAATTGGATGCAGTGTTGCTTTCGCCTCCGGTCGGAGCCGCTGAAGATGATTTACTGTCAACAAAATGTACTTCGTCGGCAACTACCTCTGTAACATACACTTTCTGTCCGTCCCTGTCGTAATTTCTGGTTTGGATGGAACCAACCACGCCGACCATGCGTCCCTTTGAGAAGAATTTTGAAATAAATTCTGCCTGCTGACGCCATGCGACACAGTTAATGAAATCCGCATCATAGTTACCTTCGGCATTTTTAAAGCGTCTGTTAATAGCTATGGTAAAGCTGCAAACGCTCACGCCGCTTCCGGTCGTCTTAAGTTCGGGATCCCTTGTGAGTCTGCCTACCAAAATTGCTTTGTTCATTTAATAACACCGTCTTTCATTATTTTTTGATTACGATATTTCTTAAAATACCGTCTGTGATGTTATATACTCTTTCGAGCTCTGCTATGAACTCTGCCTGGCTCTCAAAATTAATCAAAACATAGTAACCCTCTGTTTTGTAATTAATGGGATATGCCAGTCGTCTTTTGCCCCATACATCAACCGACTCGATTGTTGCATTTGCGGCAATAAGCTCTTTGAACTTTTCTGTGATTGCATTAATCTGATCTTCTGCTAAAGAAGCATCGATAACAAAGATGGTTTCGTATTTGTTCTTAACATTCTCCATTCTGATTCACCTCCTTCTGGACTCTGGCCCCGTTCGATACGGAGCAAGGAAACACGTATAGACGTGCTATAATAGTATATAACAAAAAAAGGATTTTGTCAAATGTTTTTTTCGGCTACAGTACAAAAATCTTAATGGCATTATAAAATGTCCACAAATATTAAGCAATATTTAAGTACGTTTTTACCATTTTCGAAGATAAACCTCCGAAAATTCTTCTTGGATAGTTATTTAGCCAATGCTCTATCATCTTAATTCTCTCATGAGAGAATTCGCCGATATTTGCACCTTTTGGAATAAATCTTCATATCAACTTATTCGTATTTTCATTTTTTATTCGGGCTGTTTTTTACAGCCCCTTTTTTGAAATTTTTCCGAAACTTCACCAACGTTTTGATTCAACATCAAATAATTATGTTTCTTTTAATTCACGCGTATTTTTGCTTATACATATGCATTCCGAGCATCTAAGCTCCGCACTGTGCACACAAGCACATATATTTAGAATATTTTTATGCAATATTTATTAATAATTACGAAAATAAATAC
>CAYRGA010000176.1:0-2104 GCA_964423705.1 uncultured Oscillospiraceae bacterium | reverse complement strand
GGAATAGCCTGTTTCGTAATTTGAAATGGACGTCTTTTTTACACCGATAATGTTAGCTAACTCTTGTTGTGAAAGTCCTCTTTCTTTTCTTACTCGTTTTATGGTTTCCGAAAATTTTCTGCAACGTTCAGTCATTTAAAACGCCTCCATTATTTTTTATTTATAATAAAGTCGCCGAGCTTTTTGGATGAGTCGGCATTTCCCAGCAGTTCCTGCATATCGGAAATTTGACGGCATCTTTTTTCACAGTGTAAAAGCTCGTACAAAACTTCATCCACAGTCATGGTGTCGGATACTCCCACAGCTAAGCCGTTGTTAAGCAAAAATTCCCTGTTTCTGTCCTCCTGACCGGGTATGGGGTCTATAAGGATTATGGGGATTTTTTTAGCTATGGCTTCGCTTACGGTAAGTCCGCCGGGTTTTGTTATAATGAAATCGGATGCGTCCATCATGATGTCGACATTATCAACAAAACCGTAGTTAAAAAGAGTTTTCTGTGTGGGCATTTCATCTATATGCTGTTTCATGTGTTTATTGTTTCCGCACACACTTATTATCTGAAAATCCTCATCCATCATATCGAGAGAGTGAACATACCTCTTGATATTTCCGAAGCCCATGCTTCCGGTTATTACAAAAATCGTATTTTTATCCGGAATACCGAGGATTTTGCGTGCTTCGGTTTTACTTAGCTTTTTTGAAAATTTTGTATCAACGGGTATGCCGAACGGGAGAATTTTATCTGTCGGGATTCCCTTTTTGGCAACCTGATTTGCAATAAGCTCATTTACCGTCACGTAATAATCCATTTTCGTCTGTTCCCAAAACGGATGTACGCAAAAATCGGTTATGATACCTATACTTTTGGTATTTACCAGCTTTTTCTGCATATATGTAGTCAAAAGATATGCTGCAAGCGGATGTGTAGCTACGACCAAATCCGGATTTTGCCGGGATATATATTTTCCGAATTGTCTGGCAACGAAACTGTTACAGAACTTTGACCACGAAATTCTCGCTTCGGAATAGTCATGCTTTTCAATTTTACGGTAAAATACACCGTATATGTACGGAACATATTTTGTGGCAAGCAAGTATCCCTTTTCGATTAAATCGCTGAGAAGCTTGTTGAAGTATTTGTATGCATCCACTATAACGGCATCCTCGCCTTGACTTTTCAAATAATTGCACAATGCGGATGATGCTTTATTGTGCCCGTTTCCCGTGGACATTGTAAGAATAATTATTTTCATATTTGCTCTCTCCTTACTATAACATAGCCTTAGCTTTGGGAACTGTAGCTCCCGGTACTATTGTAATCTGTCACATGCTTTGTTCATTGAAAGTAAAGTGTAAGTACTGTTCCGATTTAAGGTTTACGACAACATTTGACGATTTATCGTATTTAGTATATACCAATTTTTATATTTCGTCAATATAATTTATGAAATTTCTAAAAATAATTTGCCGGATTATTTCCCGTAACCTTTTTAAAGGCGCGGTAGAAGTTTGAGGTATTGTTAAAACCACATTCAGATGCAATTTCAAATTTGGTCATATGGTAATTAGCGATAAGGTGCAGTGACATTTCTATGCGTTTAACCGTGATGTAATCCCACGGCGATATGCCGTTGTATTTTTTGAAGATTGTGCAAAAACGGCTTCGGCTCATGCTGGCGGCTTCCGCGAGGCTGTCCAAAGTCAGATTTTTTGTTAAATTGTCATTTATGTAGTCGATGGATTTTTTTAAAAAAACAAGATTTTCGTTTTTTAAAAGCTCTGCACAGTTTTGGCAATCGAAATCAAAGTTTCTTTCCAAAAGAATCAGAATTTCGATTAGCTTTATTTTCAATGCAAGTGAATATTCATTTTGCTTTTGCGCAGATTCGTCCGCCATTTCATACAAAAGCTTCCCGATTTTTTTGGATATCGGATTTTCACGTGTGATACGATTTTCAAATTGCGGTGGTTTTTCAAAAAAGGCTTTAAGTAAATTTGTGTTGTTAAGACCAAGCTCGTTTGACCAGATGCATTCAGGCTCAAATCTCACGATAATAAGCTCCGCACTTTTACAGCCGATAAAATCTTTTATATAGTGATATTC
>CAYRGA010000175.1:0-2106 GCA_964423705.1 uncultured Oscillospiraceae bacterium | reverse complement strand
TTTGAGAACTGCGGTGCACGACGAGCAGCCTTGAGGCCGTACTTCTTTCTTTCCTTCATACGCGGGTCTCTTGTGAGGAAGCCTGCAGCTTTAAGGGAAGTTCTGAATTCCGGATCAACGGTGAGGAGTGCTCTGGAAAGACCGTGTCTTATTGCACCTGCCTGACCGGTGAAGCCACCGCCCTGAACCTTTGCGATTACATCGAATTTACCGAGGGTATCGGTAGTAACGAGCGGCTGTCTTACTACAACCTTTAAGGTCTCCAGACCGAAGAAATCGTCGATATCTCTGTCATTTATTGTAATTTTTCCGGTACCGGGAACGATTCTTACCCTTGCAACAGAGCTTTTTCTTCTTCCTGTACCATAAAACTGTGCGTTTGCCATTTTAAGTATCCTCCTTATTTAATAATTCCTGTATATGCTTCAGGATTCTGTGCAGCGTGGTTGTGTTCAGTGCCGCTGTATACTCTTAATCTTGTAAGAGCCTTCGCACCCAAAGTGTTGTGCGGGAGCATACCTTTAACTGCAAGCATCATAGCTTTTTCGGGTTTCTCAGCCATTAAGGTTTTATATTTGATTTCCTTAAGTCCGCCGATGTATCCGCTGTGATGTCTGTAATATTTTTGCTCAAGCTTCTTTCCTGTGAGAACGGCTTTGTCTGCATTCAAAATGATAACGAAATCTCCGCAGTCAACGTGCGGTGTGAATGTAGGCTTGTTTTTGCCTCTTAAGATAGATGCTGCAGCGCTTGCGATTCTGCCAAGCGGCTTGTCAGCGGCGTCTATGATGTACCATTTTCTTTCAACTTCAGCCGGTTTAGCCATAAATGTACTCATTATAAATTTACCTCCGTATTATTAATTCAACATTTGGTATTTTAATACATATTCGGATAAATGTCAACACCTTTTTTGAAAAAAATTAATTTATAAAATTCAATCTTTGATTTTCTCTTTAATTCTTCTTAAATCTCTCGTATTCTCGAAACACAATTTAAAAATTAATATGCAGTCGGATGTACTTTCGGATAAAAAAACAGCCGCCTTTCGGCAGCTGTCTTTTTCCTTATAAAAAGGAGGGAAAATGAAAAAAGTTTTGTTTGTTGTAGTACGTATATTATAATACCATATGAAACCCTTTTTGACAATTCGCTTTTTAAACGAAACTGCCAAAAACTTTGGTACGTTTTTGGCAGTTTTTCACAAAAAATGCGATTGAGCAACACTTCCATTATATGCGGATTTGGATGTTCTGTCATGAAGGCTTTTCGCTGTCAGCACAATGATTATATGTTGTTTTCGTATTCGTCCACCGACAATACGAGCTTTTCGATTTTTTTCTTTATGCGCTGGAGAGCATTGTCTATCGATTTTTCGCTTTTTTTCAGCGTGCACGCTATATCTATGTAGCTTTCACCTTCAAGATACAGCTTCAGTACCTCGGATTCGTATTTGCTGAGTGCGTCCGTGATTTTTTGTTCTATTATGTCATAACGTTCGCGGTTTATCATTATTTCTTCCGGGTCAAGACGGTTTTTTTCGCTCAGTGAATCCAAAAGTGCATTTTCGTTTTCGCTGTCGTACAGCGGCTTATTTAGTGATATGTAAGAATTAAGCGGCATATGCTTCTGCCTGGTAGCTGTTTTAATGGCAGTGATTATCTGGCGTATGATGCATATGTCTGCGAAGGTCTTGAAGTTTGTACCGGATGAGGCGTCGTAGTCACGGATGGCTTTGTAAAGACCTATCATACCCTCTTGTATGATGTCTTCTCTGTCAGCTCCTATTAAAAAGTAGGTTCTGGATTTTGCACGCACAAAGTTACGATATTTTTCCAATATATATTCAACGGCTTCACCGTCTCCGCACTGAGCACGTTTTATTATTGTTTCTTCGTCTTCGTTTGCAAGCTTGGAATAATTGTTCATGATTATCACCGCCTTATAAAATTTTATAGGAAAAACCTCTTTTTGTCAAGGCTTTTATTAATTGCGGTCAATTCTGCATGTGTGTAATGACGATGCCTTCGGAGTACTCTACGACGGCATTTTTCTTTTTAAGCGGTTAATTTCATAGGTGAGGTTGTTTGAAAATGATGTCTATGT
>CAYRGA010000174.1:0-2108 GCA_964423705.1 uncultured Oscillospiraceae bacterium | reverse complement strand
CTGCCTTTAAAAAATCATTAAGATTATATTACCATTTTGGAGTTTACACAAAATATGGGATATACCCACTTTTTTACAACTTGTTTGTTATTTCAAATAAACATTCAGTTTTTTATCCTCACCGGCAGCCACACATACAGTACGTCCCTTTTCTGCCTCGGACGACAATATAAGTGTCGAAACCTCATCTTCGATGCTGTTTTGTATTTCACGTCTGATAGGTCTTGCACCGTAACGCGGGTTATAGCAATTATCCAGCAGCAATTCTTTGGCATCATCCGATATCTCAAATCCGATGCCCATTTTACCCAATTCGGAAATCAAATCCTTAAGCATCAAGTCAACTATCTTCAGAAGCTCATCCTTAGTCAATTCTTTAAATTCAATTATCTCATCAACACGATTTATAAATTCAGGTCTAAAGATTTCCTTTATCGCCTGTGCGATTTTTACACTTATACCGTTATCGGAGTTTAAAAATCCCATACCGGATGAAGAACCCACGCTTGTACCGGCATTACTTGTCATAATGATAATGGTATTTTCAAAATTAACGGTTCTGCCCTGTGAATCCGTTATTCTTCCGTCATCCAGAATTTGGAGCAAAATATTAAACACATCAGGATGCGCCTTTTCTATTTCGTCGAGCAAAATAACGGAATACGGACGTCGGCGCACCTTCTCGGTAAGCTGACCGCCATCGTCGTAACCGACATATCCCGGAGGTGAACCGGTTATTTTAGCTACGGAATGCTTCTCCATATACTCAGACATATCCATTCTTATAAGTGCATTTTCGTCGTCAAACAAGCTCTCTGCCAATGCCTTTACCAATTCCGTTTTACCCACACCGGTAGGACCCGCAAAGATAAATGATACCGGGCGTTTTTTCGCAAGCTTCAATGCGCGGTTTCGGCGAACTGCCTTCGCTACACCGCTGACAGCCTTATCCTGACCCACTATGCGCTTGTGAAGTCTGTCTTCAAGGTGCAAAAGCTTCTCTTTATCTGTCTCGGTTATGTTTCTGACCGGTATACCTGTCCACATTTCTATGACAGCCGCAATGTCCGCTACGGTTATCTTGGTCGACTTCTGCTTTTCACGAAGCTCCCTGCGCTCACCTTCAAGTCGGCACTTCTCGCCCTTTAAATTTGCTATTTCCTCATATTGAGGGGTTTCAGCATTTTCGGCGTTTTCCTCCAATGCATCAAGCTTTTCGTTTACGAGCTGAAGCTGTGCATTTGTTTTGATTATATTTTGAGTATACGGACTGTCCATGTTAAGCCTGGATGCGGCCTCGTCTATAACATCTATAGCTTTATCGGGGAAAAATCTGTCATTAATGTATTTTCCCGACAATACGACCGCTTCCCGTATTATATCATCATCTATTGTTATGTTGTGGAAATCCTCGTAATAATCCTTTGTACCGCGCAATATCTCCACAGTTTCATCTATCGAAGGCTCATCCAACAACACCGGCTGAAATCTTCTTTCAAGAGCGGCATCCTTCTCTATATACTTTCTGTATTCATCCAGGGTGGTTGCACCGATTATCTGTATCTCACCCTTTGAAAGAGCCGGCTTTAATATGTTTGCCGCATTCATTGCGCCGTCCGCATCTCCGGCACTTACGATAGAGTGTATCTCATCGATTACCAAAATGGTGTTATCTCTTTTTGCCTCGTCTATGATGTTTTTAAGTCTGCTTTCAAACTGACCGCGGTACTGAGTACCGGCGACGACACTTGACAAATCCAGCAAATACACCTGCGCGTTTTGAAGCCTCTCGGGAACGTTTCCGTCGGAAATTCGCTGTGCAATTCCCTCTGCGACGGCTGTTTTTCCTACTCCGGGAGCACCAAGCAAAACAGGATTGTTTTTGCTGCGGCGGTTTAAAATCTGCACAGAACGTTCAATTTCTTTTTCACGTCCGACAACCCTGTCAAGTAAGGATTGCTTTGCCTTTTCAGTGAGATTCACCCCGAAATTGTTCAGGCACTTTTTCTTTTTCTGCTGATTTTTCATGCCCTTTTTGATATCCTTATCCTTTATCGGGATTCTCTCGGCATTATCATCCCCGCCCATAGGTGATTCCATAATGTTTC
>CAYRGA010000173.1:0-2312 GCA_964423705.1 uncultured Oscillospiraceae bacterium | reverse complement strand
TGTAACTTCGATAGTTGCACACCTTTTTTAATTTACGGAAATGCGAAAGGAGTTTATCATTTTCACATTAAAGCGTGTGTGAAAAATTAATTTGAAATGAGGGAATTAATATGTTGAAAAACAAGAAAATGCGCACGATTTTAATAGGGGTGCTGTTGGTTTGTGCCATGTGCAGCACAATATTTGCAAAGTCTGTAAGTGAAACTGCGGAATTATTTTACAACAATATAAAAATTTACATAGACGGCGCAGAAATAGTACCGAAGGATTCAAACGGAAATACAGTAGAACCATTTACGATGAATGGTACGACATATCTGCCTGTTCGTGCAATCTCAAATGCTTTCGGTCAGGAGGTCGAATGGGACGGGGAAACCCAAAGCATATATATAGGCAAGAAGGACCAAACAAAACCCGATAATTACTTGGATAGAATACAGTATAATGATTATAAGGAAAGCGATACATTCAGTGATTTTGCTGTTATTAACGGCACTATCAATGATTATAACGGAAATACATACACGAATGGTATGTTGTTTTATAATTATTCTACATGGGGAGCTATCAAAGAAGATATGGATGAAGCAAATATGCTGATTTCATATCCTTTAAACAGTCAGTATAAAAATTTAAAAGGTAAGATAGTATTGCCTAAATCTTTCAATATAGCAACACATAATAAAAATGATAGTGTACCTACAAGTGCAACAAATGTTTGGTTTTACGGCGATGGAAAGCTTTTATATAAAGCGACAAATGTAACATCTTCTATGCCATTTTCGTTTGATATAGATACAAAAGGAGTTAATCAGCTTACAATAAAAGTAAAAACCGAACAAGGTAATAGTTATGTTGCTCTTACCGACCTTGCATTATACAAATAAGAAAGGTCATATATCACATAAAAATTATTTTAACATATGAATAGAACAAAAGCGTCCACAAACCGCGTATTTTCGGCTTATGGGCGCTTTTTTAGTTAATAAGAATAATAATTATTCCTGTATTTCGTTTTCATCAGCAGCTTCGGATGTATCCGAAATCGCAAGTTTATTTATTATTTCTTCAAATTCTTCACCGCTGATTTTTTCCTTTTCGATAAGTGTCTGTGCAACTGCTTCCAGCTTATCATAGTTTTCTTTAATCATGTTTATGCATTTATCGTAGCAAGTAGTAACTATGGTTCTGACTTCATCATCTATTTCAGCCGATACCTTTTCGCTGAAATTCTTTGAATGAGCGAAATCTCTGCCGATAAACACTTCATTTCCATCACTTCCGTAGTCGATAGGACCGAGCTTATCACTCATACCGAATTTGGTAACCATTTGACGGGCGATTTTTGATGCACGCTCAATGTCGTTTGATGCACCTGTGCTTATATCATCAAGCACTATCTTTTCTGCGGCTCTGCCGCCCAGGAGTACCACGATATCGTCGAGCATATCATTTTTGGTATTGTAATATTTATCCTCGCTCGGAAGGCTCATGGTATATCCTCCGGCTCTGCCGCGCGGTATGATAGATACCTGATGTACCGGGTCTTGTGACGGAAGCAATTTAGTTATTACGGCGTGACCGGCTTCGTGATATGCGGTGAGTTTTTTCTCTTTTTCGCCCATATTACGGGTTTTCTTTTCGGTTCCCACCATAACCTTTATCATTGCATCCTCAATTTCGGGCATGTTTATAGCTTTTTTATTTCGGCGTGCCGCCAAAAGTGCCGCTTCGTTTAAAAGATTTGCAAGGTCTGCACCCGTAAAGCCTGCTGTTGTTTTAGCAACGACCGATAAGTCCACATCGTCGCCGAGCGGTTTTTTTCTGGAGTGAATTTTCAATATTTCTGTTCTGCCTTTAATGTCGGGTGTATCTACAACTACCTGACGGTCAAAACGACCGGGACGAAGAAGAGCACTGTCCAAAATATCGGGTCTGTTTGTTGCAGCGATTACTATGACACCCTGATTTGCCGAGAAACCATCCATTTCCACCAATAATTGATTCAAGGTCTGCTCACGTTCGTCATGACCACCGCCGAGTCCTGCGCCTCTTTGACGACCAACGGCATCGATTTCATCTATAAATATGATGCTTGGGCTGTTTTTCTTCGCTTGCTCAAATAAATCTCTGACACGGGATGCGCCGACACCGACGAACATTTCCACGAAATCCGAACCGCTTATTGAGAAGAAGGGGACATTTGCTTCACCGGCAACCGCCTTGGCAAGAAGTGTCTTACCGGTTCCGGGAGGTCCCACCAAAAGTACACCGCGCGGGATTTTGGCACCCAGTGAATTAAATTTATCGGG
>CAYRGA010000172.1:0-2331 GCA_964423705.1 uncultured Oscillospiraceae bacterium | reverse complement strand
CAGTCTATTCATCATATAAAACGAAAATCCCGTTTGACTTCCTGTTAGAAATCAGACGGGATTTGTCCGTGTGCGCCCTGGATACCATCAGCTAACAGTCGATAAATGAATTAGTTCCTTGTCACTGTTAAGCCAATGTAAGCGAGCCTTTCGCATACAGAATGCCTTGCATAACAAGCTGATATTCTTGAAATTCAAGTCACCTTATGTCCTTATCTTATCCAATTAAGTGCCTGATTTTTGCAGGACTCGTAAGATTCTTCAAGCATTTGGCACCAGTAATCGGCTTTTTTATCAATCCCTTCATAAGAAAAAAGAGAATAATCTCCGCTCAAATACGCATCAAACATAGCCGAAAATATAACAGCACGATCTTCTATTTCACTTGAACGACCATATGGGTCAATAAACCATACAGGCGTTTGTCCTTTATCATCAGGTGTATATTCAACCGTAAGAGACAAGTTGCTGTAAGCGTTTTGCGCCTCTTCTGGCATCAGTTCGCGCCAACCAGACAACACTTTACTGTCCACACCTTGTTCAAGGGCGTGCCCCATTTCATGCGCGGCAACGCTCAAAAAAAAGTCGTCATTACCGGTTACGGATAATAATATAAGATTATAACCGTCCAAAACGGTATTTATGCCTCCGGCAGACGGATGTAGGTTTTCGCACAAAAAAATAACAACCTGACGTTTGTCATTTTTTATTTCTTTAAGAAGTCCATCCGGAAGGAATTGAAACAGTTGTTCCAAAAGGCGTGCTTTTTCAAGTGCCTGATTCTCACTTGCAAAGGTGATGGTAATGCCTACTTGCTCAAAATCAAACAAATCCTCTTCGTAAGCGATTCTTACGCCATAATCATTTTGTACTTGATTGATGAGTCGAATCATCTCCGTACTGCCTTTGGGATCAGGTAACGGTTTGGCGCTGTTTATAAGGCTGTTATTGTATTCGTAGGAATTGATGGACATAAAATTTGCATTGCTGAAATCAATATAATGGAAGCTTAAGACTTCGCCAAAATTTTCTCTCGTTATGGCAATAGCGCCTTTACGATAAACTGCAGCATCTACTACCTGACTATTTGTACAGAATTCAGACACGGTCATCGTATCGGTAGAATATAAATAAATGCTGTCTTTCAGATCGCTCGATTGAGAATGGCTGATGAAAAAGACATCTTTAGATGCACAATGCACCGCACCAGCTCCGTGTTGCAACGGCAGAACGGGATCGCCTCCCGATAAAGGAAACAAAACGACATAATCGCCTTTTATTCCTGCTGAATACAAGCTACCGACAGCTTGTGCCGAAGCTCCTTTGAACAGTTCAGTTACCTGCCCATCCTCGTTAATAGAAAAAGCCTTTTCGCTATAAGATTCTATCAAAAAATTGTTGTTATGAGTCCCTATATATCGATAGGATCCCGGAGGCAACTTTGTATCCAAACGCGTATTCGTGGTCAAATCACATATTACAACTTTTTCGGATAACGGAAGCTCCAATAAGAGTTTTTTTCCGTTGTACCCAACAAAACCAATCTCCTCATTTATGGTTTTTATTGTGTTGGAAGAAATGATTTCGCAGGCAGAATTATAGATACAAAAGCTTTTTTCAGATTTTGAAAAAACAGCAAATTCACCATTTTGAGTCGGGAATACACTTATATCATTTTCGCCAAGATCTAAATTTCCCAGGAGTTTGTCAGAAAGCAAATCATAGGTGACCAATTCAGTTGAGGATACATCCATACCAGCAACAATAAAAGCGAAAATTGCGGTATTATCTGATATAAATATTTCTGCAAGGTCAGTTCTTTTTTGGGGCATTTCTGTAAAATTACAGTTGACCGTCGTCTCCGTATTGGTTATTTCACTGTTAGCATGTGAAGAACCGGTTGTAGCACATCCAGACGCACTAACTATAAATAGTAAAATCGCCAAAAAACAAGAAACACTTTTCTTCATATCCCATTCTCCTTATCTTATTACTTGATTGGATATACTGGCAAATGCTTTTACCTCAATCATTCTTTATTATACATATTAACTATATCAAATCCACTCTTATTTTGCAATAGGTTTGAAAGACAAATATAGAAATTTTTTGTGACTTTTCATGGTCGGGTGGTCACCATTCTTCCTGTTTCCACGATTGTGCTTGATGGGGGCACGTGCCACCTCGGTGGTATTCCTGTTTGTGGATATAATCCTTGTGTTGTTACTGTCTGGGGTAGGGAAACGCTACCTCTCCATGCATCCCATAGTCATGGAGCGGCAAGGAACAGCATCAGGTGGAAGATACCGGGGTTTTGCTTAAGCCAGTGGA
>CAYRGA010000171.1:0-2385 GCA_964423705.1 uncultured Oscillospiraceae bacterium | reverse complement strand
TTCGTATACACCATAGACCAGTATCTTAAAAATAATAATAAATATACAAAAAATGAGTCAAAGATAAATTTTACGGATGTCAGAGATTGCTTGATTTTGGTTTCAAATTCATTTTCTACCATGACCAGCTACGAAAATCAGACAAAAAAGGCTATAAACAATAAATTCATTACCGAAGCTATGATTGAGTGGCTCAGACATGAACTTGAGTTCTATTTTATAGAAAATAAGGTTGAAGCGGACAAAATATCGAATCAGATATTGATTAACAAGCGTAGCCGTGAGCATGCCGAAAAAGCCAGGGTTAATATTGCCAAAAAGCTCAGCAGCTCCATGGATGTCACAAATCGTGTCGAAAAATTCGTCGATTGCCGTACAAAGGATGTCACAAAAAGAGAGATTTATATAGTGGAGGGTGACTCGGCACTTGGTTCGTGTAAGCTAGGAAGGGATTCGGAATTTCAGGCGATAATGCCGGTAAGAGGTAAGATTTTAAACTGCCTTAAGGCGGATTATGAGAAGATATTTAAAAGTGATATCATAGTAGATCTTTTGAGAGTTCTCGGCTGTGGCGTAGAGATAAACACCAAGCATAACAAAAATATTAATACCTTTGATATGGATAATCTCAGATGGGCGAAAATAATTATTTGTACCGATGCCGATGTTGATGGATTTCAGATACGTACACTTATACTTGCCATGCTGTACAGGCTTGTGCCGACACTTATAAAAGAAGGAAAGGTATTTATAGCAGAATCGCCGCTCTTTGAAATAACAGCGAAAAACGATACATATTTTGCTTATACCGAAAAGGAAAAAGCCGATATTACAGCGAAATTGAAAAATATGAAATACACGGTTCAACGCTCGAAGGGTCTTGGTGAAAACGAACCCGAAATGATGTGGGAAACCACAATGAATCCTGAAACCAGAAGACTTATAAAGGTACAGAGCGAAGATATAGAGCCGACTGCGGAAATTTTTGACTTGCTTTTGGGTGATAATCTCACCGATAGAAAAAAATATATCGCGGAAAACGGTCATTTATATCTTGATATGCTTGATTTGAGCTGAGGAGGTGCACGAAAATGTTTAATACAAATCAAAAAATCACGGATACACTTAAAGAAAACTACATGCCTTATGCCATGAGTGTAATCATATCGCGTGCACTGCCGGAAATAGACGGCTTTAAGCCATCACACCGAAAACTGCTGTACACAATGTATAAGATGAATCTGCTCACCGGAAACCGTACCAAGTCGGCAAATGTCGTGGGTCAGACCATGAAACTTAATCCGCACGGTGATCAGGCGATATATGAAACGATGGTTCGTCTTACGCATGGAAATGATTCACTTCTTCACCCGTTTGTGGACTCAAAGGGAAATTTTGCGAAGCACTATTCCAGGGATATGGCTTTTGCAGCTTCGCGTTATACTGAGGTTAAACTCGATGAAATAAGTAAGGAGCTTTTTCGCGATATAGATAAAAATACAGTGGATTTTGTGGATAACTACGACGGAACACTTAAGGAACCGACGCTTTTACCGGTGACCTTCCCGAACATTCTTGTAAATCCCAATCAAGGAATTGCTGTCGGTATGGCGAATTGCATATGTTCGTTTAATTTAAAAGAGGTATGCCAAACGACTATTGCGTATTTGAAAAATAAGAATTGCAATATTTCCGATACACTTCTTGCTCCGGATTTCACCACGGGCGGCGAGCTTATTTTTAACCGCGATGCCATAAATCAGATATATGAAAGCGGCAGAGGAAGCTTTAAGGTACGCAGCCGCTACCGTTATGACAAGAAAAACAGCTGCATAGAAATTTATGAGATTCCCTACAGTACAACCGCAGAAGCTATCATCGATAAAATCGTCGAGCTTATAAAAAACGGAAAAATCCGTGAAATCACAGATATACGCGACGAAACAGACCTTAAGGGTTTGAAGATAACACTTGATATTAAGAAAAGCTCCGATCCGGATTTGCTTATTAAAAAGCTGTATAAAATGACACCGCTTGAGGATAGCTTCAGCTGTAACTTCAATATTTTGGACGGCAATACTCCAAAGGTTATGGGCGTGCGGGAGATTTTGGAAAAGTGGAGCGAATTTCGTATCAAATGTATTATCCGCAAAACGAAATACGACATAAATAAGCTTACTCATAAGCTTCATTTACTTGAAGGCTTGAAAAAAATTCTCCTCGATATCGATAAGGCTATTGAAATAATCAGAAAAACCGAAAAAGATGAGGATGTAGTTCCGAATCTTATGAGAGGCTTTGACATTGATGAAATTCAGGCGGAATATGTTGCTGATATTAAACTTCGTAATTTAAATAAGCAGTACATTTTAAACAGGATAAGCG
>CAYRGA010000170.1:0-2411 GCA_964423705.1 uncultured Oscillospiraceae bacterium | reverse complement strand
TAATGTGTCTGTTTCATTGAGTTTTCGTT
Organism: uncultured Oscillospiraceae bacterium; assembly: GCA_964423705.1. Taxonomy (GTDB): domain Bacteria; phylum Bacillota; class Clostridia; order UMGS1810; family UMGS1810; genus CAKSIN01. Next base: position 2,382 of record CAYRGA010000170.1, on the reverse strand, counting down.
AAAAATAGTATTTTAGCTTATAAAAGCCCTGCGTTTTTATACACTGTATATGGTATTTGTAAAATTATGCATCATTTTGGATTTTTGTGAATAAAATATGGCTAATCTGCTTGCTTGACAGCAAAAATATACTGTGATAGAATAAATATATAATTTATCAGAATATTTCATATGATTGGAGTGTTATGTGTGTCATACAAGATAGTTACAAAAAAAGTTTTAAATCCACAGATATTCCTAATGGAAATTGAAGCTCCTTTGGTTTCACGCAGAGTGGAACCCGGGCAGTTTATAATTTTAAGGATTGACGAGTACGGAGAGCGTGTACCGTTTACCGTAGCGGATTTTGACCGTGAAAAGGGGACGGTAACCATTATTGTACAGGTTGTCGGAAAAACCACTCAGGAGCTTTCCAAATACGAAGCCGGTGATGTACTTTCCGATTTTGCGGGACCTCTGGGAACACCCACGCCGCTTGAAGGCTTAAAGAAGGTGGCGGTTATAGGCGGCGGTCTTGGTACGGCAATCGCATATCCGCAGGCTAAAAAGCTTCATTCGCTGGGCGCAGATGTTACTGTTATAACGGGCTTTAGAAGCAATGATTTGATAATTCTCGAAGATGAGCTTAAAGAAGTGTCGGACAAGCTTATAATTACAACCGATGACGGCTCAAACGGTCTTAAAGGCTTTGTAACCGAAAGACTGACAGAGGAAATCGAAAAAGGCGAAAAATTCGATGAGGTAATAGCAATAGGTCCACTGGTTATGATGAAAGCTGTATGTGATGTTACCAAAAAATATGATATTCCAACGACTGTATCTATGAATCCGGTAATGATAGATGGCACAGGAATGTGCGGCGGTTGCAGAGTAATCGTTGGCGGTGAAACTAAGTTCGCATGTGTCGACGGACCTGATTTTGACGGTCACCTCATAGATTGGCACAGCGCACTTAACAGACAGAAAATGTTTAAAGAATATGAAAAAACAGCATGTGAAGAAGGAAAATGCAGAATAGGGAGGGATAACAATGCCTAACATGTCACCAAATAAAAATCCCATGCCGGAGCAGGAGCCTAATGTAAGAAATAAAAACTTTTTTGAAGTTACCACCGGATACACAGAGGAAACCGCTATGGATGAAGCGGCAAGATGCCTTAATTGCAAGCATAAGCCATGCATGCAGGGATGTCCCGTTGCCGTTAAAATTCCTGAATTTATATCTCTCGTAGCTGAAGGTAAATTTGAAGAGGCTTACAATAAAATCACCGAAACAAACGCACTGCCCGCTATCTGCGGCAGAGTATGTCCTCAGGAAAACCAGTGCGAGTCAAAATGTGTACGCGGTATTAAAGGTGAACCTGTGGCAATCGGAAGACTTGAGAGATTTGTAGCTGATTATCACATGAAACACGGAAATGATGATATACAGGTTGCAGAACCAAACGGTAAAAAAGTAGCTGTCGTAGGCTCGGGACCGTCAGGACTTACGGTTGCCGGCGATTTGGCAAAACTTGGTTATAAAGTGACCGTATATGAGGCATTTCATACTGCCGGCGGCGTGCTTATGTATGGTATACCGGAGTTCAGATTGCCAAAGGAAATTGTACAGAAGGAAATAACCAAGCTTGAAAAAATGGGCGTTGACATTGAGAAAAATGTTATAATAGGTAAAACTATCCTTGTTGACGAGCTGTTTGAAGATTTCGGTTATGATGCGGTATATATAGGCTCCGGTGCGGGTCTGCCTTCATTTTTAAAACTTGAGGGAGAAACCTTAAACGGTGTGTATTCCGCCAATGAATTTTTAACAAGAATTAATCTTATGAAGGGGTATAAATTCCCCGAATATGATACACCGGTTTATATAGGTAAAAATGTCGCAGTATTCGGTGGCGGCAATGTCGCTATGGATGCAGCCAGAAGTGCCAAAAGACTTGGTGCGGAAAATGTGTATATAGTATACCGCCGCGGATTTGACGAGCTTCCCGCAAGGGCTGAGGAGGTTATGCATGCGAAAGAGGAAGGAATTATCTTTACACTTTTGCAGAATCCCACAAAATTTGTCGGCACTGACGATGGATGGCTCAAGGGCGTGGAATTAATAAGCATGGAGCTTGGCGAACCCGATGCCAGCGGCAGAAGACGTCCCGTACCTGTTGAAGGCTCTGAGCACATTTTGGATATCGATACTGCTGTCATAGCGATAGGACAAACTCCGAATCCGCTTATCAAGCAGACAACGAAAGGTCTTGATACAAATAATCGCGGATGTATCATCGCAGATGAAAACGGTGCTACATCAAAGGCATTTGTATATGCCGGCGGCATGCGAAAGAGGAAGGAATTATCTTTACACTTTTGCAGAATCCCACAAAATTT
>CAYRGA010000169.1:0-2447 GCA_964423705.1 uncultured Oscillospiraceae bacterium | reverse complement strand
TTAATAACATATGCCATTCAATATACACCTCCTGACCCTTAGTATCCGAAATACGAATACAATGTATGATTAACAATTATATTACAAATCTCTATAAATTTCAAGTGTTTTTATCAATTTAATCCTCAAGTTGTTTAAGTTCTGCCATATTGACCTTTTCATCACGCTTTGCATTGCTTCTTTTAAGCACTTTTACATCCTTTAATTTATAATCCCTGATTTCTTTGACATCTCCATCCTCAACCGCTACGGAAACTATGCCCTTTATCGCACTGACAGAGGTAATGGTTCCTTTGCCGTCGGGGGTATTTACCAAAGAACCCTCTCCCGGAACATTTTTAAACAGTGCTTCATAGGTTTCCTGCTCGTTTTTAAGGCAGCACATAAGCCTTCCGCAGGTTCCGGATATCTTCGTGGGATTAAGCGACAAATTCTGCTCCTTTACCATTTTTATGGAAACAGGTTCAAATTCACCAAGGTATGATGCACAGCACAAAACTCTGCCGCACACACCCAAGCCGCCGAGCATCTTGGCTTCATCACGCACGCCAATCTGTCTGAGTTCTATGCGTGTTTTAAACACAGCTGCCAAATCGCGAACAAGCTCTCTGAAATCGATACGTCCGTCCGCAGTGAAATAAAACAAAATCTTATTATGGTCAAAGGTGTACTCGACATCTATAAGCTTCATATCCAGCTTATGCTTTTCAATCTTTTCCTGGCAGATTTTAAATGCCTCTTTTTCCTTGTCGCGATTTTTCTCGACGGTCCTGTCGTCCTCTGCAGTCGCAATACGCAGTATTTTCTTAAGCGGAGGAACTATTTTATTATCCTCCACGCTCTTTTTATCTATTACCACCAAACCGTATTCGACACCGCGCGATGTTTCCACCACCACGTGCTGACCGCACTTAAGCTTCAAATCACCGGCATCGAAATAGTATATCTTGCCCATTTTTTTAAAACGAATTCCAGCTACATCAACCATTTATTTCCTCCCTGCATTTTAAAAGCATCATCGTTACGGCAATCGTATAATTACCGTTTTTACCCTTGGATTTCTGTATATCAATTATTGTATTTAACATTTTAAGACAGCTTTTTTCGCTTATCCTGTCCGCAAAAGCGGAAATGTGATTCATCTTGTCCTTATTCACCAAATATTGTCTCATGCCCAGCTTTTCGTACATAACATCCCGAAGAAGAAAAAGTATTATACTTATTATCTCATTTCTGCGCACCTTATTGCTTTCAAAAAACAAAAGGGCATCGAATACGGCATATTCATCGCGGGATATAACCGACGAAAAGGCATCCAGCACTCCGTCACGCAAAGCAGCAAATTCCTCATCACCGACAAGCTTTATCAATGCTCCCGGATTACCGTGGCAATAGCTCATCTCAAACTCATCGGCATCTGCTATGCCGGATAGCACCTCTCGGCTCAGCGGCGGCAGATTAATCATCACCGACCTTGATATCACTGTCGGCAATATAGAGGCGACATTGTCACACAGAAAGAAAAACACCGTTCTTTCGGGCGGTTCTTCTATAACCTTGAGCATAGCATTCTGCGCCTCGACAGTAAGCAGGTGCGCCTCATGAACGATGACAGCCTTGTAATCCGCGGCAATCGGCTTTATATATACTTGCTTCATCACCTCACGCACACTGTCTATACCCAGTGACGCTTTCGATTCCTCACGGCGCAGCTCGATAACATCGGGATGCGTACCTGCTTCAAGACTTTTGCAAGAGGTACACTCTCCGCATGCTCTGTGAGTATCGCAGGCGACCAGAGCCAGCACATATGAAGTTAAGGTTTTCTTTCCCATACCGCTCTCACCGCATATTATATATGAATTGCTTAATCTGTCCTTCTCCAGCGAATTTATAAAAATTCGAACAATATTTTCACGGCCGCGTGGAATTTTCATCAATCATACCTTCTCAAATCTGTCAATATTAAGTACGAAAATCGTACCGCCGCCGATTTTCACCTCCATCGGATATTTGGACGGTTCACCTATCGGTGTCGCGGCAGTGGTGTACTTCTTTCTTTCTTCGCTTTTTGAGCGGATAATGCCTATGACCCTTTCGACCAAATCATCATTTACGCCGATAAGCAATGTAGAATTTCCGGATTTTAAAAATCCGCCCGTGGTCGCAAGCTTGGTCGCGGAAAAACCGTTGTCGGAAAGTGCATCGATAACGCGCACACTGTCCTCGGTGCTTACTATGGCAAGGACTAATTTCATAAAACCACTCTCCCTCATTATAGTATTATATAATGAAAATTTAATAAAATCAAGTACAATATTTAAATGTTTTTGAATGGCAATAAAATTTTCAGGGAAAAATATATGAAGTACGCACAAAAATTACTTTTTTCTATTGACGAATCATAGTTTATTATATAAAATAGTATTTAAAACCAATATTAAATA
>CAYRGA010000168.1:0-2513 GCA_964423705.1 uncultured Oscillospiraceae bacterium | reverse complement strand
ATATAATTAAAATATGAGTATTAAAATAGTTTTTACAAAGAAAGCTATTATCCATGCAAGTGCACATTGCATTATACATATTCCGGCTGCCCATTTCACACCGAGCTCATTTTTAATAGCAGCTATAGCTGCCACACATGGAGTATACAAAAGAGAAAATACCAAAAATACTATAGCGGTTATAGGTGTGAATATTTCAAACAAGAATGAATTGTTTCCCAAAAACAAAACGGAAAGGGAGCTTACCACACTTTCTTTTGCTATAAATCCGGAAATAAGTGATGCCGATACTCGCCAATCACCGAAGCCCAGGGGTCTAAATACAGGTAATATTATATTTCCCAAAAGAGCCAGCATGCTTTCAGATGAAGATTTTACGGTATTTAATCTTATATCGAAATTTTGAAGAAACCATATTATTACTGATGCCGCAAATATTATGGTAAATGCTTTCGTGACAAATGCTTTCGCTTTATCGTATATAAGTTTTATTACATTTTTAAATCCGGGAAGTCTGTAGTTGGGCAGTTCCATTACAAAAGGAACCGGTTCACCCTTAAATGCCGTGTCTTTCAGACAAAAAGCAAATAAAATCGAAACGATTATTCCAAAAAAATAAAGGAATATCATCACAAGTCCCGAATATTTCGGAAAAAAAGCCGTTGAAAACAGAGCATATATAGGCAGCTTTGCAGAGCAACTCATAAATGGTGTAAGCATTATAGTCATTTTTCTGTCTCTTTGAGAAGGGATGGTTCGCGATGCCATTATGGCAGGTACAGAGCATCCGAAGCCTATAAGCATGGGAACAAATGACCTTCCGGATAAACCTATTTTACGTAGTGGTTTGTCCATTACAAAGGCTATACGTGCCATATATCCGCTGTCCTCCAGTATTGATAAAAAGAAAAACAATACAACAATAGTAGGCAGAAATGACAATACACTTCCTATTCCCGTAAATATTCCGTCCGTTACCAGAGAATGTACTACAGGATTTACATTAAAGTATGTAAGCTTGCTGTCACAAAAAACAGTTATAAATCCAATTATATTTTCCATAACATCACTTAAAAATTTACCTATAACCGAAAAGGTAAGAAAAAATATAATACCCATTACGGCGATAAATGCAGGAATAGCTGTATATTTGCCTGTTAGAATTTTATCGGCGTTTATACTTCTGATGTGTTCCTTGCTTTCGTGAGGTTTTAATACGGTAAGTGCGCAAACTCTTTCAATAAAGGAAAAACGCATGTCCGCGAGAGCCGCATTTGCTTCGTTTTCACATTCAGCTTCCATTTCAAGTATAATGTGTCTTATGGTTTTAAGCTCATTTTGAGAAAGGTGAAGCGCATCTATAATAAGCTCGTCACCTTCAACAACCTTTGTGGCTGCAAAACGAACAGGAATATTATATTTTTTTGCATGGTCATCTATAAGATGTATGATGGCATGTATACAGCGATGAACAGCGCCCTTGTCCTTGCCGTTCTCGTCACAGAAATCAAGCCTTCCGGGGCTTTCTCTGAAACTTGCAACATGAAGAATATGTTCTGTAAGCTCGGAAATACCTTCTTTTTTGGATGCGGATATGGGAACGACGGGAACACCTAAAAGCTCCTCAAGCTTATTTACCATTACCGTTCCGCCGTTTTCACGTACTTCATCCATCATGTTCAGAGCTATTATCATAGGTATTTCGAGTTCAATCAACTGCATGGTAAGATAAAGATTGCGTTCGATATTTGTGGCATCTATAATATTTATAATGCCCTTCGGTCTGTTTTTTAATAAAAATTCCCGTGTCACTATTTCTTCGCTTGAATAAGGAGAAAGACTGTATATTCCGGGTAAATCCGTTATTAATGTATTTGGATGATTTTTTATAACACCGTCTTTTTTATCAACCGTAACCCCGGGAAAATTGCCAACTTTTTGATTTGAACCGGTGAGAACATTGAAAAGTGTGGTTTTACCGCAGTTTTGATTTCCTGCAAGGGCAAGGGTGATAATCTCACTGTCTTTTAAATTTTCTCCTCTTTTCTTTGTATGGTACTTACCCATTTCGCCGTACTGAGGATGAGCCACATCTCTGATATCCTGCATTTTTTTGCTTTCTTCAGTATTCTCTGTTGGCTCTATAAAGATGTGAGAAGCATCATCTTTTCGTATGGTGAGCTCATATCCGCGCAGTCTTATTTCAAGCGGATCGCCCATCGGGGCGGTTTTTATGAGACTGACTTTTGTGTTGGGAGTGAGACCCATGTCAAGTAAATGCTGCTTTAAAGATTCGTCAATGCAATCCAAAGATTTTATGTATGCGGATTTTCCTATTTCTAAACTGTCTAATTTCAAAATTCTCACACCTTGTCCTTTTATACTGAAATCAATCTGTTACCTGACTTTGTGAAACTCAGGCTTGATGCTTGCATTTTTCGACAAATTGTAGTGTCGTCGAAAAGATGAGTAAAGAATATTTTTTCTCTATGGAATTATATTTGAATTTGTCC
>CAYRGA010000167.1:0-2521 GCA_964423705.1 uncultured Oscillospiraceae bacterium | reverse complement strand
GAGCATCCGGCTCATAACCGGACGGTCCAAGGTTCGAGTCCTTGATGGCCCACCACGTCGGAACAAGCTTCGCTTGTTCCGATTTTTCTTTTGCAAGAAAAATCAGTCACCCACTTCACTGTTCCTCTTTTTTCGCAAAAAGGCACATTCGCGTCGGCTATTCGCTTGTAAACGCACTCATAACACCTTTGGCTCATTAACACCTTTTTGCGAGTTTGACCGAACATCGAAATATGCATCTATTATGTAGTCGAAAGCCATGAAAAAGCGTACTGAAGTTTTCAGTACGCTTTTTTTAGCTTAATTCGCATGACAGTGAATTAAATGTGCTTTGCACGCCAAATTACTTCGCAGCTAAGTTGACCTTACGGTCGGCTGAAAAACGAATTAATGGTATATCCGGATATATTCCATATTTTGTGGGTTAAAATAATATTAATAATTTTCAAAGGACAGAAAGTCTGTTTGCGGCATTTCAGTCAGCTCTTATGCGTTGATACAGTATTTTAATCTTTGCAACCATTTTTTTCACAGGTAACCGGCTCGGTGGTTTCAGCCCAATCTTTTGGATTATCATCTATTCTTTTGCCGCAGCAAGTATAGTTACCGTTTCGTTTATGGACTTTTCCGTTTTCTGATTTGGCAGTATCATTGCCTACGTATTTGATGTTCATACATATCCCTCCTTATAAAATATTACTGATATTGTTTGCAATTTAGAAAAAGTTATATATCAAATCCCGTAAGTGCGGCTACATTCGCTTTGTATGCTGCTGCTTAAAATTGGGATTAGGCAATATTACGAGCAAATATTTTAAATGTTTTTTGTGCAAAAAGCTTTTTATATTAAATCTACTTGACAAAAGGTAGCTTGCTACTTATAATATTAGTAGCAAGCTACCAAAAGCAGTGGGAGGAGATTATGAATACTGATAGAATTGCGACTTTAATAAAAATAGCATCGATTGAATTTGACAAGATGTCAAATCCGATTTTGGCAGAGTATAATTTGACATCATCTCAATGCAGAGTGCTGAAGTTTTTGTATATGCAGAAAAATCAAACTGCTAGGATTGTGGATATAGAAAAAGAATGTTCAATTACTCACCCTACCGTCTTGAGATTACTCGGAACCTTGGAGGAGAAAGGATTTATAACAAAAACGGTGAATCCAAAAGATTCAAGAAGTAAGTTGGTTACGCTTACAGAAAAGGCTAAAGCAATACAAGCGGAGCTTGAAAATGTAGTTGAAAGACTTGATGCGACGTGGGTAGAGGATTTAACAAAAGAGGAAAGCAAAGAACTGCAAAGACTGCTTTTAAAGATTTTGAGAATAGAAAGAGAGGTAAAATGATATGAAAAAAATTGAACGATTGGGACTGGGCTGCATGGGAATGTCAAGCATTAGAAATCCCGAAAATTCCGTTAAAACAATTCAAAGGGCGTTGGACAGCGGTATCACCCTTTTTAATACAGGAGAATTTTACAATACCGGAGAAAGCGAAATGATTGTCGGAAAAGCTTTGAAAAATGTGGCGAGAGATAAATATTTTCTTTCGGTAAAGTTCGGTGTGCTTCCGAAGCCCGGTGGCGGTATTTACGGTCTTGATGTAAATCCCTTTAACGTAAAAGGTCATTTGGCGTATTCTTTAAGCAGACTTGGACTTGAATATGTTGATTTATACCAGCCGGCAAGAATGGATACCGAAATTCCCGTTGAAGAGGTGGTTGGTGCCATTGCGGACGAGGTTAAAGCCGGAAATGTGCGACACATAGGACTTACTATGGTTGACAGCGAAACACTTCGAAGAGCGTGCAAGGTTCACCCTATTCACACTATTGAAATGGAATATTCACTTATTGAGAGAGGAATTGAAAACGATTTGATTGCGACCGCAAAAGACCTTGGGGTAAAAGTTCTTGCGTTCGGAACCGTGGGACACGGGTTGTTGTCTGATAATATATTGTCGGGCAAGGTTTCAAATCCGCGTATGGTTGGTATGCTTTCGGGGGAAAACAGGGAAAAGTATATGCAGATGATTTCATCACTGAAAGAAGTCGCTGACGAAAAAGGGGTAACCCTTTCGCAGCTGGCACTTAGCTGGTCACTTGCCAAATATGACAATGTACAAAGCCTTATCGGCACGGCAAATCCCGAGCATTTGCAAAATGCGGTTGATGCCTTAAATATCACGCTAACCGAAAATGATATTATGCGTATGGAAAACGCAATTTCGGCAGACAAACTCGGCGGAGGGGTTATGAGAAACTTTCGTTTCACAAACGGAAGAATGTCGCTTGCGTAAGAGGAGGAACATTTATGGAACAAAAACTTGAATTTTATCCTAAGCATCCATCCGATGCCAAAACATATAAAATCGAAACAACGGACATGCCTATTTTAAAGCAGAACGCTCCCTTCGAGGCAAAAAAGCTGTGGGACGAATTTATGAAAAACCAAGAAGTTTTTTACGAAAAATATGTTGACAAACGCTTTGAAGTTACCGGAATTGCAACAAAA
>CAYRGA010000166.1:0-2617 GCA_964423705.1 uncultured Oscillospiraceae bacterium | reverse complement strand
AAGGCGGCTGTATCTGATCCCAGTCTGTATAAGTATGACTCCAGAAGCTGCTCCACCACTGCTCGTTTAATTCATCGAGACTGTTGTGGTATTTTTCTTTGAGCCAGCCGCGAAACGTTTCTTCACAAAGCGCACATCGGCAGTCACCGCCGCCTTTCATAAATTCTTTGTTATCAATTTTCACCTATCAGCGCACTGTAAGATACCACATACGTGAGTTCCAGCCGCTGTCATCGGTTGTTACTGTTATACCGCTGCGCAGCTCTTCACCCGTGTAGGTTTTTGAACCAATTTCATCAAAATACGCAGCATCAGGCTGTGCTTCGGCCACCTTGATCGTTATTTCTCTGACATTTTCCTCTGGCTCGTTTTGCAGGAAAGAAAGCAATATTCTGTCCTTTCCTTCATTTGCATAATAATAAGCACTGATATTGGTTTCATAAGGATTCATTACACTGTAGTAATCGCCTCTGAGAATCAAGTCCTCGTACTTGCGATAGTTTTCTATCTGAACCTTAACCGCAGCTCTGAGTTCATCACTTGCATTCGGCAGATGAAGCTCATAGCCGAGTGCACCTCCGAGCGCAACTTCATAGATATATTTGAGCTGTTCCGGTACTTCGCAGTGTTCAATACCGGCAACATGGCAGCTCATCGTCGAAGCCGGATATGCCAGCATGGAGGAATACTGTATTCTGATACGCTTACGGCACCATGTATTATCGCTTGTCCAGATCATCGTGCTGTATTTCATCATACCGAGGTCATATCGACCGCCGCCGCCTGAACAGTTCTCGATCATAGCATTTGGATATTTGTTCTTAAACCATTTAAACAAGTCATACACACCGAGCATATATCTGTGTGCTGCCTCACCCTGTCTGTCTGCCGGAAGTACAGTTGAACCGACCTGAGACATATGACGGTTCATATCCCATTTGAAATAGTCAATGGCAACACCGTCGAAGGTTTTTGTAAAAATATCTTTCAGATACGCAAGAACGTCTGGATTGCCCATATCAAGCACCAGCTGCGAACGTGAAAGCATGTTCTTTCTGCCGCTGCACTGGATGCACCATTCCGGATGCGCACGGTAAAGCTCCGAATCCGGATTTACCATTTCAGGTTCGATCCAAATGCCGAATTTGATACCGTATGCCTTCATCTTGTCAACAAAAGGTTTCAGACCATCCTTGAATTTATCGCGATTTTCATACCAATCACCGAGACCTGCTCTGTCGTGATTGCGCGCACCAAACCAGCCGTCATCCATAACAACCATATCTATACCGCACTTTGACGCAGTATCTGCAAAACGGAGAAGTTCAGCTTCATCAATATTAAAATAACAAGCTTCCCATGTATTTAATACAACAGGGCGTTTTTCAAATGGTTCAGGCGGCAGAATATGCGCGCGTATAAATTTATGGAAATTGCGCGACATCTGACCGATACCTGCTTCTGAATAGGTCATAACTGCTTCCGGTGCTGTAAATGTATCACCCGACTTAAGACACCATTCAAAATTTTCGCTGCCGAGTCCCAACTGAACGCGCGCACCGCCTGTCTGGTCAACCTCAACCTCATCGAGGAAGTTGCCGCTATATACAAAGTTAAAGCCGTATACATCACCACTCACTTCATCTGCATTCTTGCGGCAGAGTGCAATAAACGGGTTAAACTGATGGCTCGAAGCACCGCGGCGGCTGCATATACTCTGATTGCCGTAGAAGAGCGGAAGTCTCTGATAATTGCGCTCGTTAACATGTGAGCCGTAAAGACTTATCATATCATAATCGTGATCCGGCATATCGAGTGTCAAACTCATAATCTTTTTAATGGTAACTGCACTGTTTCCATTATTTGTCACCGTAACATAACGGGAAATAATATCGCAATCAGCAAAAACAGTATAGTAAAGGTGAACCTCAACATTCGTAAGCTCGTCCACAAGGATAATCTCAAGCGTTTCGGTATTCTTATCTGCATCAGCGCATGGTAAACCTTCAAGATTCAGTCTGCCGTCAAATATACGATAATCTTTATATGTAAGGAAGGTCGCACAGTCTCCGCCTGCATTGCGGATTTTAATGGAAGAGGTGCGGAAATCGCCGCTGTCAAAGCCCGAATATTCCAACATACAGGTATCAGGTAAAAAATCGATCCCCTCTTCTTCGGTATACGGTGAAAAAGACATTATTCTATTTTCAAACTCCGCAATTTCGGCACCGTCTTTTTTGCCGTAATACAAATGCACAGGGTGCTTTTCATTTACAATTTGAAAAGCATATTTTGTATTTGTTGTTTCTAAAGTGAATATTTTCTTTTCTGCATTATAAAAAATATACATACATCTAACCTCCACTATTTATTTTTTAAGCAACTGTAAAAGCCGCCAAGTCCAAGTACCTCTGCTTTTGCCAATTGCCTTAAGAAACGGTGAACATCCACATTTCTTAATTGTTCATACGCTTTTAATTTTATTATTAAACGGTAAGTTTTGCAACTGAATTTTGTGAAGTTTTGTATGGTGTTTTTCTTCTAATGGTCAGATTTCTAAAATTTGACTACTGTTTCTGTATTTCGGGTGCATTACATGCAGGAGACCCTTGTGTGC
>CAYRGA010000165.1:0-2648 GCA_964423705.1 uncultured Oscillospiraceae bacterium | reverse complement strand
AATATAACAATACCTTTTTTGCAATTTTAACATTTTATTTATAAAAAAGTTTGTATTTTAAAGATGAAATACAGCATTTTTTTATTTTTGCGCAATTATTATTGATTATACAGTACAAAAATGTTAAAATAGATTCATAAAAACATACTATGGAGGAATAACCATGATAGGAATTATAGGTGCAATGGATGTTGAAACCGACGGCATAAAAGCCTTGATGAAAAACACATCCGAAGAAACCGTGAGCGGAATAAAATTTGTGACGGGAGAATTTAGCGGCAAAAATTTAGTCGTGGCAAAATGCGGAGCCGGCAAAGTAAATGCTGCGCTGTGCACAGAAGCCATGATACTCAAATTTAACCCCGAATGTATTATAAACACCGGTGTTGCCGGAGGTCTTGCAAAGGAGCTTAACGTGACCGACATTGCGATTGCTGAAAATGTGGTTCAGCATGACTACGACACCACTCCGCTCGGTGAACCGTTGGGATTTTTGTCACACATAAATATCGTTAATATACCCTGCTCTCAAAAAGTAATCGGTATTTTACGCAACGCCGCACAGGCTCTACCTCAAACCACTGTTATTTGCGGCACAATCGCCACCGGCGACCAATTCATAAACAGCCGTGAACAAAAGCTGAAAATCATACACGATTTTAACGCAGTATCTGCCGAAATGGAAGGCGGGGCAATAGGTCATGTGTGCTATGCAAACAGCGTGGACTTCGGCGTTTTAAGAGCAATATCGGACAATGCCGACGGAAGCTCACATATGGACTTTAAAGAATTTACCATTGCCGCAGCCGACAAGACTGTTAAAATAATAAAATATTTTATCGAAAATTATTAATGTCAATACAACCGAAGGGTCGGAGTAATACTTGATAATTTGTTTCAACATCGCTTTGACACAAATTATCAAGTACATAAGCTTCATTTCTTAAAATTATGCGTAAAAAGAGTAACCGCATTTTTACGATTACTCTTGAAAAACTTATTTATTTTTAATTGCCTTGCTCCATATTAACATTTTTAACCTCTGTAACGGGTTCTATGGGTTCTATGGTTTCAAGGTCTTTCCAAACCATAACCTTTGCCGTTATGTAATCGTCGGTTGGCAGTAAAAAATTAATTTCTTCGCCGTGATATACAAACGTCAGGTAATCTGCCAATTCCGCTCCGCTGTTCTTATACAAAGCCAAAATAACGGTACAGTCATCAATATCACTGTGTCCCGTAAAAGTAAAGCTCTTCGGAATGCAGTTGTACTTTTTTTCTGTACTGCCAAAATTATTTCCGGTTTTTATTACAACGTTATTCCATTCTTCTCTGTTTCCGGCATAATTGATTTTTTTTATCGAATTTTTATCAAATGCACTATAGCCAATGCTCTTGATGCTCTTCGGAAGCGTCAATTCTTTTACAGCACAATTGTAAAATGCATATTCGTCAATACTCTCAACCTTATCACCGATTACAAGACTTGTTAAATTTATACTGTTTTGAAATGTATTTTTAGGAATAACATTTCCGTTAAATTCTACATGTTTCAAACTCGAGCAATTCCAAAAAATATTTTCTCCGTTCAACGTTACATTATTAGGGATTTTTAAAATCTCCAAGCCTGTACAATCGCGAAATGCACGACGTTCTATAGTCAAGGAACCGTCTGTCGGAAATTTTATACTTTTCAGACCGGTACAGTAAGCAAATGCATGCAACTCTGCCGTCATTGAAGCAACGGTCGGAAATTTTATGCTTTTTAGAGCTGAACAGTTATAAAATGCCATTTCGCCGACCTTTGTTAAGCTACTGGGAAATGTTACGCTCGTAATACTTACATTTTCTTGAAACGCATATTCTAAAATCACCTTCGTTCCGTCTTTTATAGCTATTTCTCCGGCATCGGAGCTTTTTGCAGTGATTGCATATGTGCCGATATACAAAACGCCGTTTTCCCAGTTCTTTTCGTCATTATAATAACCGCTGTCATAAAACGCCATATATGAAAGGTTCGTCATATTATCGTTCAAAATTGTTATATCTTTTAAATCGGTACAACCTTTAAAAGCATAGTTTCTGACTGTTTCTACACTTTCCGGAAGCGTTATTTCAGTTATTTTTTTGCAGTCCTCAAAGGCGTACAAGCCGACAGATGTCACAGACTTCGGTATTGTTACAAATTCGAGATTGCCACAATAAGAAAACGCCTTGTTGCCGATCGCGGTTACAGGCAAATTCTCTATCGTTTCGGGAATAGCAGCAGAAGTAACACTTGTATCACAATCTGTTATTTCGCAATGGTCATCATATTTTGTGTAATAAAGCCCTGTATTTCCGTACTGTGTTCCCGTTTCCGCCGAAACGGTAATTGTGAATGTCGATAAGAGAGTTATTGTCATTGTCGTTGCCATCAAAAATGATACTAATTTTTTGGGTTTCATAATTCATTCCTCCTTTATTTGATAAAAATTTTATAAACAAAAACACGCTAAATCCCATACCTTCTAATCAGCATAGGATAAGCGCGTTATATATTTAACCGTGTTAAGTTTAATTTTTTGTTTTTGCGAAAGGGGCAAACTATGGCATATGTATGTATGTATGTATGTATGTATGTATGTATGTATGTATGTATGTATGTA
>CAYRGA010000164.1:0-2650 GCA_964423705.1 uncultured Oscillospiraceae bacterium | reverse complement strand
AAATCCATTCGCAGCTTGAAATATTTTTTGCGGACAGATTGGATAAATAGCAAAAAAATCCCCGGCAAGTAAAGGGTAAAATGAACGCCCTCGAAAGAGGGCGCCCTTGACATGCCACTGATTTTTTGCTATAATACACTTAAAGACAGAAAGCCAATCTGTGGCTTTCTGCCCTTAAAAAATCATTAAGATTATATTACCATTTTGGAGTTTACACAAAATTTGGGATATACCCAAGGGTTTTGTGTATTCTTATTTGTCGATAGGCTTCATTGTGGGGAACAAGAGCACATCTCTGACTGAATACGAATCGGTAAGGAGCATTACCAATCTATCAATTCCCATACCCATACCTCCGGTAGGAGCCATACCATATTCGAGAGCATTAATGTAATCCTCATCCATCATACCGGCTTCATCATCGCCTTTTTCGCGTGCTTCGACCTGTTTTTCAAATCTTTCCTTCTGGTCAATCGGGTCATTAAGCTCACTGAAAGCATTACCGTATTCTCTACCGCCGATAAAGAATTCAAAGCGTTCGGTATATGCCGGATCTGAAGGCTTTTTCTTGGCAAGAGGAGAAACTTCGATAGGATAATCCATAACAAATGTAGGCTGTACCAGCTGTGCCTCGACTTTTTCGTCGAACACTTCATACATAGCCTCACCCACGGATTTACCTTCTTCAACTTCAACGCCCACGCTCTTTGCAAGCTCGATAGCTTCCTGCGAAGTACTTACAGTGGTAAAGTCTACGCCTGCGTATTTCTTTACGGTGTCCATCATGGTTATTCTCTCCCAGCCCTTGCCGAGGTGAATTTCTTTACCCTGATACACAATATCGGTAGTTCCGAGAACCTTTTCGGTTACGGTGGACACGAGATCCTCTGTAAGGTCCATCATACCGTGATAATCGGTAAATGCTTCGTAAAGTTCTATCGTCGTAAACTCGGGATTATGCTTTATGTCCATACCTTCATTACGAAAGATTCTTCCGATTTCATAAACCTTTTCAAGTCCGCCGACTATAAGACGCTTTAAGTTAAGCTCTGTGGCAATTCTCAAATACATATCTATATCGAGAGTGTTGTGATGAGTGATAAACGGTCTTGCGGTTGCTCCGCCGGATATAGTATTGAGTACCGGTGTTTCAACTTCAATATATCCTCTGTCATCCATAAATTCACGAATATATTTGATTACCTTACTTCTGGTTATAAATGTCTTTTTAACATCGGGATTAATGATAAGGTCTACATATCTCTGACGATATCTGAGTTCGGTGTCTTTAAGTCCGTGCCATTTTTCCGGAAGTGGTCTTAAAGATTTAGACAAGAGAGTAACCTCTTCTGCATGAAGTGATATTTCACCTGTTCCGGTTTTAAAAACCTTGCCCTTTATACCTACGATATCACCTATGTCGAATTTTTTGAATTTTTTGTAGGCTTCTTCGCCTATATCATCACGGCGAACGTAGCACTGAAGAGTACCGTCGCGGTCAGCTACGTGGCAGAAGGATGCCTTACCCATTACACGCTTGCTCATAATACGACCCGCTATCGAATGAACACTGTCTTCAAGTTCTTCAAAGTTTTCGATAATTTCGACACTTGATTTATCTCTGTCATAAGCCATAACTTCAAACGGATTTTCTCCGTTGTCCTGAAGCTCCTTGAGCTTATCTCTCCTTACCTTAAGGAGTTCACTCAAATTTTCTTCTGTGTTTTCTGTTGGAATGTTTGCCATTTGTAATTTCCTTTCTATTTGTTAATTTCAAGCACTTTAAACTGTATTACGTCGCCGTCGGGAAGCTCAACATTAACCGTTTCGTCTGCTTTTTTTCCAAGCAAAGCTGAACCTATCGGAGATTCATCGGAAATTTTTCCTTCATCCGGATTTGCTTCCGTAGAACCAACTATTGTGTATTCAGCTTCTTCCTCAAATTCAACATCATAAACCTTAACCCTTGAGCCAATGCTTATAACATCGGTTGAAACATCGGCTTCCGAAACAACCTGTGCATTTTTGAGCATATTTTCAATCTCGGTTATACGCTGCTCCATAGATGCCTGGGCATCTTTTGCGGCATCGTATTCGGCGTTTTCACTGAGGTCACCGTAGCTGCGTGCTTCTTTGATTTTTTCAGCAATTTCCTTTCTTCCTTCTACTTTAAGTGTTTCAAGCTCTTCCTCAAGTTTTTTATAACCTTCGGGAGTTAAAATAATCGGTTTTGCTGCCATCGTTACATATCTCCTTTAACATTTCCGCATTCGCTGCGATAATTTTGGTAATACAATCAAAAAGCAAGCACGATATGCTTACTTTCAATACGATTATGTATTCCGAGATGTCCTGACCAAATCATCAAGGTCAATATTGATGATTTTATACCAAATATTACAATGATATCATATTACCATACTATAATTACTATATTATAATAAAATCATTCCAAAAAGTCAAGTATTTATTTTTGAATAAAGGAAAGTTGTAAAATAAAATGACCAAAAAGAATGCCCCATAATTGAACTTATGGTATAATATGCGCAGTAAGCATTGCTTCACAATACTTTACGGCTTCGCCTATGTGTGCATCGCACACACTGCGTTATTGACGGCTTCACAAAAATACCCTTGCAAGCAAGTATTT
>CAYRGA010000163.1:0-2659 GCA_964423705.1 uncultured Oscillospiraceae bacterium | reverse complement strand
TTTTGGCAGAGCTTACCGGAGCGGAGTACATGGTCGGCAGAGAGGATAAAAAGACTTTTGGCGAGACTATGGCTTTGGAGAAAGCCGACAAGAAAACTATGGGAATGGGCCTTATGATTCAGGCTCATGAAACAGACAGAAAAATTGACTTTATACCTCCCGAGTGGGCATACACCTTTAGTACCGACGAGGAAATGAACAATAAGCCTCATGATTGTTTGAAAAAATTAAATACAAACTTTTATTGGATTGAGCTTGGCGGAGAACAGGATTCTATTCGTGATACGGAAGAAATAAGAGACGAACTTTTAAAAATTGCTTTCGGAGTTTGGGACCATATAAAAAATAAGGGAGTTCATAGCGCCGATAATTGGGAGCTTGACTGGATCGGCTTTCTTCCGGGAAAAAGAGAAAGCAGAAGATATGTGGGTGACTACATAATGATTCAGGACGACGTTATAAAATGAAACAAAGTATGACTTAAGGGTATAAAATTAAATGGCGAGGCTAAAGCCGCTTATTGAATTAATTTGATGATGAAAACAATTGACATTACCGTAAAAATGAATTAAAATATATATTAGTAATAATACAGAGCAGATACTGCGCGTTAAGTGTCAAGGAATGGGAGTAGAGTCTTTGAACGAAAAGCATTTTTGCTTGCGGTGCAGTCTTTCATCCGCTGTTACCATAATTTATATGTTCAGTAACAGCCCCTGCTTATGTTGAAAGGGGATTTTTTTATGTTCACAAAGGTTTTAAAGTTAAAAAGACTGAGCGTAAATCAGCTATGCATGGTTTCGGTGCTTACAGCTGTGACGGCTGTTTTGTCAATTATTTCGGGTTATCTCAGAGTCGGAAGCTTCGGAAAAATATCTATCAGCTTCATTTCGGTTTACATATCCGCGGCGGCATTCGGCCCATTTATAGGCGGACTTGTCGGCGCGCTTGCAGATATCATATCGTATGCGGCAAATCCCATAGGTGTATATTTATGGCCGTTGGCATTTATCGAGTATGCATACGGCTTTGTTTTCGGTCTTTTCTTTTACAGAGCTTCAAGCGGCGTTAAAGTAGGCTATGTTAAAATAGCATTTTGTGTGCTTTTGCAGTTTGTGGCAAATATTACGCTTAAAACGTTCATATTGATGAAATTCGGATATGCACCCTTAAATTATACAGCAGCGGCAATTATACGCATACCGTCATGTCTGATAGCAGCCATACTTCAATTTACGATAATATTGGCTATGGAAAAGGCACTTCCTACATTTTTAAAAATAATAACAAAAAATAAAATGTGAGGTTATGATGAATAAAAAAGAATTTTTGAATTACGCCGCAGGAGATCAAACCAAACCAAACCTGGGACTCAAAAGAATAAGAGAGCTTTTGACCTTGAGCGGAAATCCTGACGATGCACTTAAAATAATACAAGTCACCGGTACTAACGGCAAAGGCTCGGTGTGCCGTTTTTTATCATCGATACTTAAAGAAGCCGGATATAAAATCGGGCTTTTTTCATCGCCATGTATTACCAATCGCTGTGATGCCATATCTATAAACGGGGTGAACATACCCTCCGAAGAGCTTGACGGTATTTGTGCGGAAATCGGTGACTATGCCGCCGATATGTCGGAGATGCCCACTCCTTTTGAAATCAGCACCGTTGCGGCACTTATTTATTTTAATCGAAAAGGCTGCGACTACTGCATATTGGAAGTCGGCATGGGTGGTGCGACAGATGCGACAAATGTCGTTTCAAAATCCGTTGTGAGTATTTTTACTCCCATAGCCGTAGACCATACAGCTTACCTTGGCGGAACATTAGAGGAAATTGCCGAAGTAAAATCCGGAATTATAAAAAAAGGTTCATATGTAATAACCTCGCCTCAGTCGCCCGAAGTAACAGATATTTTAAAAAAACATTCCGAAGATAACTTTTTTAACGTACCTCAGCAGCCTGCCATAAAAAATTCAGACGGCATACACGAAATTTTTGACTTCAAAGATTATCGGGACGTTTACTGTGGCCTTGGGGGGATGTATCAGCCGTACAATGCTGCACTTGCCATAGAGGCGGCAGAATACTTACATATCGATATTCACAGTATTTGCCGCGGTATAGCAAATGCCAAAAACCCGGCAAGGTTTGAATTGTTTAAAACCGAAAAATCCGAATTGATTTTTGACGGCGCACACAATCCGCACGGAATGAAGGCTTTCGTGGCAAGCGTAAACCGCTATTTCGGTTCGTGTCCGAAAACGGTTATACTTGCTGTAATGCATGATAAGGATATAGTCGGGATGATAGACGAGCTTAAAATGCTGGAGGGCAGTGTTGAATTTTTGGCTGTGGAGGTAAGCGGCAGCAGCCGTTCGGAAGGTTCTTCAGACCTTGCCGAAAAATTTATAAAATGCGGTATGGAATGCAGAGATATGTCGGATATAAGCAGTGCTCTTCAAAAAGCCGATAAAACCAACCCGCTGTTTGTGTGCGGTTCGCTGTATCTGTACAAGGAGTTTTTGGCGGCAATTAAAAGGCTGTAGCCGAGAGGCAGCAATGTAAAATTGTTTGCTAAAATGTGCCTTACGAGGAATAAAAAATAAATTATCGTTTCTTAGAAAATAGGAAAAAAATAGGTAAGCGGATATATAC
>CAYRGA010000162.1:0-2742 GCA_964423705.1 uncultured Oscillospiraceae bacterium | reverse complement strand
ATCCATTCGCAGCTTGAAATATTTTTTGCGGATAGATTAGATAAATAGCAAAAAAATCCCCGGCAAGTAAAGGGTAAAATGAACGCCCTCGAAAGAGGGCGCCCTTGACATGCCACTGATTTTTCGCTATAATACACTTAAGGACAGAAAGCCAATCTGTGGCTTTCTGCCCTTAAAAAATCATTAAGATTATATTACCATTTTGGAGTTTACACAAAATTTGGGATATACCCGATATAATATAAGTACAGCATATTTTGATTTTAAGAGGGTGCAAAAATGGCAGTATCATACAAGAAACTTACCGACAGCACAGCTTACTACTGAAAGCTGTGCTTCGCACAACGGCAATATATTCAGTACATTTTTTCATGTTACAAAGCCTCAGATTAATCTGACCGCCAAAAAACATCAACCATTTGTTACTTTATGTCCACCTATGTTTTTGCTTAAAAAGACATTTTCCATATGATAGATATTCAGCCGGTTACAGATCTCATCCATGCACAAATCAGTCCGTAATGCATCTGTCTATACCATATCTGCGAATAATTTAAAAAGCAGCAGTTTTTCTCTGTCCTTCTGCCGGAATATAATCGCATTCGTTTATGCCGACAATTTCGAATATTAATAAAATTATTGCAGTATATTTCATTTGTTAAGCTCATCTTCATCCGCCAAATTACAAATACGCTTTATAAGCTCAGTTTCTCTCGGATTGTACGGGTGGTGAGATGGACGATAAATATCATGGAACCACTTCGTAAAGTCGAAAGTATTATATTGATTCGGATTATAGCCGTCCCATATACCGTTCCAGGGCTCATAGGTCTGATATTTTCCGGCGACAAAGCCCCAATTGTAGCAGCCGACCTTTTCGAGATAGAATAGTGGAAACAGCTCTTCTATGGTGTTTTGACCGCAACGATTAAGCCATTCCGTATTGATAAGCGGTCTGTCAAATTTTTTCAGCAGTTTGAGCTCTTTGATGTTGTATTCGTAGTTTTCGTAGTTGTGATATGATATTATATCCGAATTCTCAAGTCCGTATTTTTCTATATCGGTTAAATTTTCAAAGTCCACTACTCTAGACCATATGCCGACTGTAAGCGGCTGTATGGGGTCGATTCCTCTGATTATTTCAAAGAATTTCTTTAAATGTGGAAGTGACATTGAATTTCTTTTTGAATTTCCCGGTTCGTTAAATACGTCCCAAATGATTATCCTTTCATCATTCTTGTATTTTTCGACAATTTCTCTTACAAATTCGTAATACTTTTCCGCATAATACGCATCATCCAAAACAGAATATCCCGCTCCGTCAAAGCTTCCGTGCTGTGACACCTTTCTGCCTCCGTGATATCCCCAGTCGACGTGCTGCTTACCCAAGCGCATGCGATTTAATGCCTCTTCTTTTGGAGGACAGCAGTCATTTCCCAAAACAACCATACATGATATACCGTTTTGAGCTGCGAGATTTATGTATCTTTCAAAACGATCCATAAATCCGTCGTGTTCCTTTTCCCAAACTATGAACTCCGGAATAATTCTTATGGAATTGTATCCGAGCTCCGACATCAGCGCAAGCTCCTTCTTTGTCGTTTCAAATCTTTCTTCAAATTCGTATTCCTGCCATTGGTCTATGCGGTTTGCACAGTCGGCACTCATATAGTTGCAGCCGCGTATCCACGGTTTTGAATTGTACCATTGCCAAACCCTTTCTTTGCTCCATGTCATGATAAACACCTTCCTTTGTTATTTAGTTATAAGATAGCACACAGTATATTTACATTCCAGCGATTTAGTGTTATAATATAGCCAAAAGGTTAGGTGAGTAGAGTGTATTATCAAAAAGAAAATTTTAATGGCGTATATGATTTCCGGAGTAGATTTCACAATGGCTTTATAATCGGAAGTCATTTGCATGAATACAGTGAAATTCTGTATTGCCAAAGCGGTAAAGGAGATATCTTGATAAACGGTAAGACGGTACATTTGGAAGAAGGAGAATTTGTGTTTATTCCTCCGAATTACATTCATCAATACAATTTGGAACATGTAAACGTAATATGTGCTGTATTTTCCAATGATTTTATTCCTTTGTTTTTTAAATTGACAAAAGGAAAAAAATTGATGGTTAAGAGCTTTAAGGCGAAGGAATTGAAGGATATCTTCGAAGTGTTTCCCAAAATGGAAAATAACGTGATTCTCACAGCTGCATATTTGAATTTAATATGTGATAAAGTGGTTAAGCAGGGAGAGTTTGAAAAAGCTGCATTGTCTGACGGCGTTCTTTATCAAAAGGTTATTTCGTATGTGTCCGAAAATTTCAAACAGGATATCTCTTTAAAGCAAATCGCAAATACCTTCGGATATAATCAAAAGTATCTGTCGAGTGTACTTCATTCTTTGACAGGAATGCATTTTTCCGAAATTATTGCCATGTATCGTGTGAATTATGCCAAAGAGCTTTTAACAACCGGAAAACTCTCTGTCGCTGAAATTTCGATGAGCTGCGGCTTTTCGGCTATTAATACGTTTAACAGACAGTTTAAAAAATTAACCTCCGAAACCCCTACACAGTATAGAATTAATCACTGATTCCATATTGCACAGAATGTTTGTATTCGGTCGGCGAAAACTGATATTTTTCCTTAAACCTTTTTGAAAAATAATATAAATTTTCAAAACCGCATATTTTTGCGATTTCGCCTAGTGAATATTTATTTGTTAAAATAAGCT
>CAYRGA010000161.1:0-2771 GCA_964423705.1 uncultured Oscillospiraceae bacterium | reverse complement strand
TCTTAACTGTTTTCTGAAGATTGATGATATATATACCGTTTCTTTAAGTATATATATACTCTGCCATTTTAGGGTTCCATCTTCTTGTCTGGTGACCGAAGTGAACACCTGCTTCCAATAACTGCTTCATAGTAATAACTGACATATTAAAACACCTCCATAAAATTTTACCCTCCATGTACGTCAACTGCCGCAAAGACATCTGAAACTATGTCAAATTCCGATGCAATCCTCCGCTACATCAGCACATGTGTGTATTAACCGCATAATATTTTAACACAAGCCCATATAAATTGCAAGCTTTTTTTGAAAAAATTTCGTTTTTTTGGCTTTTTAGTACATTTTAACAAAGCAAATAAAAGATTAACCACGAATTATATGGTATTAAATCTTGTTATTTACAAACAATATAGCATAAATAACTATGAAATAGGGTGAATTTCAATGAAGGACAAAGCATTCGGAGTTTTACAGCGCATAGGCCGCTCATTTATGCTGCCAATAGCGCTTTTGCCGATTGCCGGGCTGTTTCTCGGAATCGGAAGCTCGTTTACGAATCAAACCATGTTAAATGCATACAATCTTTCGGGGCTTATACATCAGGGGAATTTTATTTACACATTTTTGGATGTTTTAAACCGTGCCGGCAGTGCGGTTTTTAACAATCTGGCTCTGCTCTTTGCCATGGGTGTGTCCATCGGTATGGCGAAGAAGGAGAAGGACGTGGCTGCACTATCGGGCGTTATATCATATATTATAATGAACACTGCCATAAGTGCACTTATAACCGCATCGGGAGGCGCGGAGGCGATGCCTGACAATTCCGTCACGGAAATACTGGGCATAACCACTCTGCAAATGGGAGTGTTCGGCGGTATCATAGTAGGCTTGGGTGTGGCGGCTCTTCACAATCGATTCTACAAAACGGAGCTTCCGCAGGTTCTGTCGTTTTTCAGCGGAACACGATTTGTGCCGATTATATGCAGTGTGGTATACCTTTTTGTCGGGATAGTGCTTTTTTACGTTTGGCCGATTATTCAGACCGGTATTTCGTGGCTTGGAAATCTGGTGATACGTGCCGGCTACGGCGGTACATGGATTTACGGTATAATCGAAAGGGCACTGATACCCTTCGGACTGCATCATGTGTTCTATATTCCGTTTTGGCAGACGGCACTTGGCGGTAGTGCCGTTATTGACGGAAGCGTTGTAAACGGTGCGCAGAACATTTTTTTTGCCGAGCTTGCTTCGAAATCGACAGAGGTATTCTCGATATCGGCGACACGCTTTATGTCGGGAAAATTCCCGTTCATGATTTTCGGTCTGCCCGGAGCGGCGATTGCCATGTATAAAAATGCACGCCCTGAGAAGAAAAAGGTCGTCGAGGGGCTGATGATATCGGCAGCTCTTACCTCAATGCTCACCGGTATCACCGAACCGCTTGAATTTACATTTCTGTTCGCGGCACCGCTGATGTACGGAGTTCACTGCGTGCTGGCGGGACTTTCATATATGCTTATGCATATTTTCAATGTCGGTGTGGGAATGACTTTTTCAGGCGGACTTATCGACCTGTTTTTGTTCGGCATTCTTCAGGGAAATGCCAAAACAAATTGGATATGGATTGTAATTGTGGGAATAGCGTATTTCTTCATATACTATCTCGTATTTAATTTTATGATTAAAAAACTGAATTTAAAAACTCCGGGTCGTGATGCGGATGAAATCGAAACGAAGCTGTATACCCGAAAGGATATGGAAAAAGCCAAGGTTTCCGAAAAAACGGCATCGGGAGGGACTCACGCTCAAAGTGCGTTGATATTAAGCGGACTTGGCGGCAGTGAAAATATTTCCGATATAGACTGCTGTGCCACACGGCTCAGAATAACACTGAAAGAGCCGTCACGCGCAGACGAAGCTCTTCTTAAAAAAAGCGGGGCTTCGGGAGTTATAAAAAAGGGTAACGGCATACAGATAATATACGGTCCTCAGGTGTCCGTGATAAAATCAAGGCTTGACGATTACCTGGAGGTTTATCCTCGCAATGGCACCGATGAAACTTTCGTATCGCCCGATGCGCAGGGCAATGAGGACAATGCCGGGGTAAAAGGTGAAACGATATATTCGCCGCTGAATGGTGAGATAATTCCCTTGAGCAGCGTAACCGATGAAGCCTTTTCCACGGGACTTTTGGGAGAGGGGGCGGCGGTTGTGCCGTCCGAAGGCAGACTTTATGCACCGATTGACGGCATTGTCGAAAATGTATACGATACAGGACATGCCATAACAATTATTTCCGAAAACGGAGCGGAGCTTCTTATTCACATCGGTATAGACACCGTAAAGCTAAACGGAAAATATTTTAAGGTGCACGTCAAAAGCAAGCAGCAGGTTAAAAAAGGAGATTTGCTGATTACGTTTGACATTGACGGTATAAAAAAATCGGGCTACGATACGGTAACTCCGATTGTGGTGTGCAATGCTGATAAATACAGGAAAACAGAGCAGGTATTTTCCGGGAAAGCGGCTGCAGGTGATGCGATGTTGAGGATTATGTAAATAGCTCTGATGCAGATGCCTTGGTATATGATGTTAGCTTTGCTGATTGTGCACAAAACGGTAGCATTACTTCGAGTAAAACATTAGTGGGGTGCCTTAGGCATCCCATTTTTGCATTTGCACGGCAAATTTTCCGCAAAACAGGTAATTATTGACAAAATAATTCAATTTCCCTTGACAAATCACGCCGCATAAAATAAACTATATATTAA
>CAYRGA010000160.1:0-2808 GCA_964423705.1 uncultured Oscillospiraceae bacterium | reverse complement strand
GGTATATCCCATACGGTTGTTGCCAACGTACTTAAAATGACAATAGCAAAAAAATTCGGCGGAAGAATTACCTCGGATGAAATATGCTTACCGGTGAAAGCTTCGGATATATTACTTCCATGCGGTGCGGCAACAAGATGGTTTAATTTTTAACTGGAGGTTTTAACTTGATTAAGGTTGATAATTTAACATTTTCATACAACACGCTTGATAATAATTCTTCAAAAAAAGTGCTTAAAAATATCAATCTAAGCATAAATGACGGAGAGTTTGTAGCGATTCTCGGTCACAATGGCTCCGGTAAGTCCACATTGGCAAAGCATTTTAATGCGATTTTGCTTCCTCAGGGCGGCAAGGTATATGTAAACGGTATAGATACATCCGACGAAAATAATTTGTGGAATATACGCTCAAATGCGGCTATGGTTTTTCAAAATCCCGATAATCAAATTGTTGCTACAGTTGTTGAAGAGGATGTTGCTTTTGCAGCAGAAAATTTAGGGATTCCGCCTAAGGAAATACGTGAAAGAGTCGACTATGCTCTTGAGGCGGTAGGAATGACAAAATACAAAAGTCACGCACCGCATTTATTGTCAGGAGGACAAAAGCAGCGAGTCGCAATTGCCGGAGTTATAGCTATGAAACCGGATATAATTATTTTTGACGAGCCCACGGCTATGCTTGACCCTTCGGGACGAGATGAAGTTATGCAAACGATTCAAAAATTAAATTCGGAGTACGGAATAACGATAATATTGATTACACACAACATGGACGAAGCAGTGCTGGCGGACAGAGTAATTATAATAAATGATGGTGAAATCACGGCAGATGATACTGCCAAAAAAATATTTTCCGATGTTGAGAGGATGCTGGAACTCGGATTGGATGTGCCGCAGGTGACATATCTTGCTTATCTTTTAAAAAAGCGCGGCATTAATATCCGAACCGATATTTTGAACGTGGATGATTGTGTAAAGGAGATAACGAGATTATGTCTGTAAAAGTCAGTCATTTAACACATATATATTCAAAAAACGGCCCTTATGAGCAGGCAGCCGTAAAGGACGTGTCGTTTGAAATTCCCGATGGTGCCTTTGTCGGTATAATCGGTCGTACCGGTAGCGGAAAATCTACACTTATACAGCATTTGAACGGATTGTTAAAGGCTGATTCGGGCAGCATAATTATAGATGATACGGATATTACCGCGGCAAATGCTGATTTAAAAAAGATACGCTCAAAGGTCGGAATTGTATTTCAATATCCGGAATATCAGCTTTTTGAAGAAACCGTATATAAGGACGTTGCGTACGGACCGCGCAATCTCGGCTTTGATGAATATAAAATTGAACAATCTGTACATGAAAGTATAAAGTTTGTCGGACTTGACGATTCTGTTCTCTCATGTTCGCCGTTTGAACTTTCCGGTGGTCAAAAGCGCCGTGTAGCAATCGCGGGTGTTTTGGCAATGAAACCGTCAGTAATAATTCTCGACGAGCCGACAGCCGGACTTGATCCTGCCGGACGAAATGACCTTTTGGAGCGTTTAAAGCAGCTTCATGATACACAGAAATCAACAATTATACTGGTATCTCATTCTATGGAAGATATAGCAAGTACAGTATCACATGTTATGGTTATGGCGGATGGCTCACTTGTGGCTTATGATACTGTTGCAAATATTTTTTCAAATTCGGATTTACTTGTAAAATACGGTCTTAATGTACCGCAAATCAGTCAAGTGATTAATATTCTTAATGAAAACGGCATAAAAATTCCGACAGATATTTATACTGTCGAAGCTGCCGCCGATGAAATATATAATTACATAAAAGGAGCAAAAAATGCTTAAAGATATCACCTTGGGACAGTATTTTCCGGCAGAATCTGTGATACATCGACTTGATCCGAGAACAAAAATCATATTTACTTTTTTGTTTATAGTTGCAGTTTTTATTGCAGACTCGGTTATATCGTTCGCTTTTTCTGCGTTGTTTGTACTGTATATAATCTTTTTGTCAAAAATTAAAATTACATATATTTTAAAATCATTAAAGCCTGTTGTTTTTTTGATTTTGTTTACCGCTGTAATAAACATATTTTTTACCGGAGGAAATGATGTTGTTTTTAAATTATCATTTTTACAAGTAACGAAAAGTGGGCTTTATGCAGCACTTACTATGGCAATGAGAGTAATTATTTTGGTAACCGCGACCTCGTTACTGACATACACCACTTCACCGATTTTGCTTACGGACGGAATCGAAAAATTACTTGAACCGTATAATAGGGTAGGGGTGCCTTCTCATGAGCTTGCTATGATGATGACTATAGCTCTTCGATTTATTCCTACTCTTTTAGAAGAAACAGACAAAATTATCATGGCGCAAAAAGCACGTGGCGCCGATTTTGAAAGCGGAAATCTGATGCGTCGTGCCAAGGCACTTATTCCGATTTTGGTTCCGTTGTTTATAAGCTCATTCAGACGTGCCGATGAGCTTGCCACAGCAATGGAATGTCGGTGCTATCGCGGAGGCAAAAACCGTACAAGGCTAAAAGAACTTAAATTTACACGCCTTGATGCGAATGCATTGGTGCAAATGACTATCTTTATGGTAATTCTGGTGATAATGGGAGTACTTAATATATGAATACCCGTAATTTAAAATTAACTCTGCAATACGACGGTACGGAATTTCATGGATTTCAAATCCAGCCGAATGCTGTAACAGTGCAGGGGTGCGTAGAGAATGCATTAAGCTCTGTAACCTCTGAGGATATAAAAATTAACGGCTGCTCACGTAC
>CAYRGA010000159.1:0-2857 GCA_964423705.1 uncultured Oscillospiraceae bacterium | reverse complement strand
TGGGACTATGCAATGATGTTTACACCGTTGATTTTTACAAAGGATATATTTGCAATCAGCATTTTATTTTTTGCGATTATACTTCTGGTTCGCTGGGAATTTACGGCGCATGTTCACCCCGAAAGATTTTCGGAGAAAACAAATGAATGTCTTTCGTGTGCCAACTGCAAAGAAAAGCTTTGCAGTCACAAAAAACAGCTTCGTCATTTTCTTGCGGCAAATAAAAACAATTATTGATATACAAGTTAATAACAAGTGATATCTAAAACCGTTACGGCACGTAATATTGGCATTTGAGCGTATGAGAAAAATATACAAAAGAAATGCGGAAAAGAAAGCCGAAATAAACAGCCACCCGATGTGGGTGGCTGCATTTAGGCTCAAATTAGTCGAACGCATGTGGTTCAAAAAGGCAAATTCCGCAGATATATGACAATATTATTTTTAAAATGTCGCTGTGTATGCCTAATCAACTTTTACGATTTCGACTTTATATTCCTTTAATTTTTCGGCATAGGTATCATCGAGTTCGCCGTCTGTAATGATATAGTCCAGTGCATCGAGGGATGCGAGTTTAACGAAGCCGACCTTACCGATTTTACTTTTATCGCAAAGGTAATATTTGGTTTTTGAATTATCTATCATGCGGCGTTTAATATCACATTCCTGTTCATTGCTTTCCAGCACGCCGGCAGCCTCGGTTATTCCCTTACTGCTGAAGAACACCTTAGTGGCGAAGTAGTTATCCTCTATGGTTTTTTCGGCTACGCCGCCGACAAAGGACATATTGGCATTTACCTTTCCGCCTATGGCGATAAGCTTTATATTTTCGACATTTGCGAGTTCATTTATAACTCGGATGGAATTTGTGATGACGGTAATGCCGCACAGCTTTTTTATATATTTTGCCATATAAAAGGTAGTGGTGGAGGCATCCAAAAAGATGGTATCTCCGGGTCTGATGAGCTGTGCTGCGGCATATGCCAGCTTTTCTTTCTGAGCGGCATTTGTACTTTTGCGTTTTTCCAGGGACAAATCATGTGAGCTGTCGTTAAAGGGGACAGCTCCGCCGTGGGTTCTGAGCAGTGCCTCCTGGCTTTCCAGCTTTTCCAAGTCGCGGCGGATGGTTTCCTCGGTAACCTCCAGCTCATGAGCCAGCTTACTTACCATAACCGCACCATCAGTGTGTAAAATTTCAAGTATTCGTTTCTGACGTTCAAGAGCAAACATTTTACCCCTCCGCTACTTTTTTATTATGGTGACGAGGTCGCCGTTTTTAAGACCGGAGGAATTTGCATCGTCGGTGTCAATGTGCATTTCGGTATTGAAATCCTCACGTACGCGCACCTGAACATCATAGAACTTCGTCGGCTTTATGCCGTCCACGAAAACATCTACGTAATCATTGTCGCTGATGCCGTTCTGAGCGGCGTATTCCGGTGTAAGGTGAATATGTCTGTTCGCTATGATAACGCCTTCCTTGAGGTAAACGCTGCCCTTAGGGCCTACCACAACGATTTTTTCCGAGCCTTCAACCTTGCCCGAAGGTCTTACCGGAGGGCTTACCTTTAAAACGAAGGTATCTGTTTTGGATATTTCTACCTGAGTTTTGGGACGTACGGGACCTAAAACGCGGACATTTTCAATGGATTTAAGTGAGGGTCCTACGAGGGTAACGACCTCATTTGACGCGTATTCGCGACCCATAAGAACCTTTTTCACGGTGAGCTCATAGCCCTTACCGAATAATATATCAAGGTCTTCTCTTGACAGGTGAATATGCCTTTGAGAAACGCCGATTTTGATTTTATCTTTATTGTTCACCGTATCGTCAACAGCTTTCTTTACGGCTTCCTTTATAATATTTATATCGTACATATAAATTTTCCTTTCTTTAATCTAATGAAAAGAATTTTGCTATTTCTTCATGAGGGGAGGGGATAACCTCGCATCCGTAGACCTTTCCGAGTGCTGATGCAGCTTGACTTCCCGACTCTACAGCAGCCTTAACTGCGGAAACCGAACCTGTGATAATGAAGGTTACGAGTCTGCCGCCGAGCCTTTTTTCGGTGTGGATGAGGCGTACCTCGGAGGTTTTGAGCATATTGTCAAGGCCCTCAATCGATGCCACAAGTCCCTGTACCTCCACAAGCCCGTATGCGCCGTGCGGTTTAATCTCCGGCGCTTCGGCATTTAAATATGTCTTTGGCATATTCTTGCTGAATTTATCCTTATTGATATCAAGCAAATACGCCATTTTTTCCACATTTTCACCGGGGTTGGCGATTATGTGGGACACGATGTATTTTCCTTTTTCCTTCGCATAATTCACACCCGCTTCCACTGCTGCTCTGACTGCCGATACCGAGCCTTCGATTTTAACTATCATCACAAGCGGTGCCGGCACATCGGGGCTGAGCGGTCTGTTTCTGTCAAGTGCGATTACCTTTATATCAGCAGCCTTCGCAGCGATATCCGCCACGCAAACCGCTGTCGTAAAGCTGTATACTTCTATCATTCCCAAAGCTTTCATATCTGGTTTCCTTCCGTTCGATGATTATACAATATGAAGTCCGTCGACAAGCACGCATCTTCTCTGTCTGGTAAATGAGTGTGCGGCTGTGAGTCCTTCGCCTGTAGGTCCTGCTATGGTAAAGGTGGTGTAGCCTTCTCCGCCGGCACCTATTCCGGCATAGGACGGAGCGTTTTTAACGAAAATTGTGGTTTCCACCGCTTTTGCAAATCCGGTGAGGTGGTCAACATTCTTTGAATGAATGTGAGCCGAGTGTCTGTTTCCGTGCTCGGCACTGCATGCAAGCTCTATAGCCTCGTCTATGTTATCCACGCGGACGATGGC
>CAYRGA010000158.1:0-2894 GCA_964423705.1 uncultured Oscillospiraceae bacterium | reverse complement strand
GAGTCGTCTGCCCCTACGTACCATTTTGAAATGGTTGAACGATGTTTATGCGGGCGGACAGGGGTGTTTCAAATATAAACCGGATTTTGTTTAAGGATATCGCTCAAAAAGGCGCAGACCTTATATTTACCGACGTTCAGAAGTAGGAAGCCGTTATATACACCGCAGACAGTACAGGTGACATTTTTCACGGTATCGGTAATTCCTCCCATAATTTTTGAAGCTTTTATCGTTATCTTATCTCCGACTTTCATTTTCGATTTCCTCCTTATATCTGGCGATTCGTTCCTTTGCGATTTTAATATCGAAGTCTGTGACCTCGTCGTTATAGTCCTGAAAGGAATTTTTTCGTTTATAGTTCGACGGATAAATATATCCTTCTTTAATTCTTTTATTCTTTACTTCTTTGGTTGTTGCCGTTTGAGTGCCGTTTGTCTGTCGATTGTAGGGCATTTGAATGTCATTTGTTTGTTCCTCCGTCGATGGCATCGACTGATATGTACTGTAATTTACAAGTCTGAGGAGAGTATACTTGTTTGTCGATTTCTTTTCTACGCAATTCGTTTTTACAAGCTTTTCGACAGCACGCCGCACGCAATGGAGCGGCATATTGAGGTCGGATGCCAAGCTTTGATAGCTGGTGACAAGCTCGCCCGGCTTTATGACTATTCCCTGCCACTTTTTCGCCTGCCAATTAGCTGTAAGCAGGAGGTGAATAAACACGATTTTCACATTATTATCCGTATACCACTGCCACTGAGTAAATTTCTTATACAGTTTAATCCACGGCTCCATGGGTTTCACTCCTTTTTAGTTATTTCGGCGTGATTTGGTGATATTCGACTGCGCAGTCATCGCTGCAGAATACATGCTCATATCTGTCGGTATACACCACATCGCCTTCAAATATTTCGTTTTTACAGCAGTCACACACGCCGCAGGGGATATCGCCGCTGTTCGGGCAGCGTGCACGGCATGGTACGCAATGACATATATTGCACATATTCTCTCATCTCCGATTGACAATTTTTGATTTAGGTGATATTATTATGTTATTTACAGATGATTTAAGCCGAAGTGCAGTTTTTATGTGCCTTAACGGTTTAAAAAGGTATGTATTTTTGTGTTTCTGTTAATATTATATCCCCATGCATGGGGAAAAGTCAATATAAAAATCACCATATGTGGGGATTTTGTGCAGGGTGTTTAAAACAAGGCGGTGATTATTGTGTATAATAAACAAGAAATGGTAAAAAGAATAAAGAAAATACTAAAAATCAAAGGTATAACTCAAAGCAAGATGCTTTCCGACTGCGGAATGGGAAAAAACACGCTCATGCGGCTTTTGGAAAGTGATGCCGTTGAGCGGGACATACTGCTGGGAAGCTTCGTGAAAATAGCGGATTACCTGGGATGCTCGGCAGATTACCTTTTAGGCAGGGACGGCAATGCCGAAGATGCATTTCAAGCGGACGGATTTGACGATGCTGTTCAGGAGCAGCAGTTCGATGTTCTGAGCTACGGTGCTGCCGCGGAAAGCGCGAAGCGAATCATGCCGAAGCAGCTTGATGATGACACGATAATAGAGCTGAACAGGGATGATTTTAATGTGTAATGCGGCATAGCGGATATTTGACCTCTGCACGGAGGGACATATATGATAAAAATCACTGAAAATTACAGAAGGCAAGTTAAAAAGATTGATATTATTCATGTCAAACAATATCTGGAACGAATAGGATGGAGCACGGTATACTTTAATACGCCGTCCGGTGACAGGCTTATTTCAAAGCTTGCGCTGGATGAAACCGCTTTAAGAACAGACGGCTTTGTGTATAAGTCGGGCGGATTGCAGTATGTTTTCATAAACGCGCTTTTATGCGACCAGGACAAGCTGGTCACACTTATTCATGAATCAGCACACATATTTTTACATCATGATCTTACCAACATTACAAAGAATGACGAGGCCGAAGCATGGCATTTTACATACAACATGACACACAGAAAAAGCAAAATTGCAAGGTTTTTTATTCAAATTATTTTATGCATCATTATGCTCGGTGCGGTTATTGCCGCTGCATCAAACTCTGATATGACAAATGGAAAATTTACATATGTATACGTGACATTGGCGGGACAGAAATATCATTCTGTCGACTGTCGGTATGTATCCGACAAATACTGCATTAAAATACGCAGCGATGAAGCTGAGAGCAGATACAGTCCGTGTTCTGTATGTATTTGTAAGTAAGTTTATTTTCGTTTTTAACATTATGTAATAGTTAGGTCGAATTTTCTGCTATGTTGATATAATTAAAAGTAGGGTGTCCTTTTTTCGGAGGGCATCTTATTTTTTAAATATATAATCTTGCGTAAGATTTAAAAGTGCGAATAACGATTGAATTGTGCTGCATGGGATTTAACACCTCAACCGTCAGCTGCGCTGACACCTTCTCCTCAAAGGAGAAGGCTTTGAAAAGGGGGCGCAGGTGCACAGTATCGTCTGCCTCTACGTATCATTCTGAAATGGTTGAACGATATTTATGCGGGAAGACAGGGTCGTCTGCCCCTACGTACCATTTTGAAATGGTTGAACGATGTTTATGCGGGCAGACAGAGTCGTCTGCCCCTACGTACCATTTTGAAATGGTTGAACGATGTTTATGCGGGCGGACAGTATCGTCTGCCTCTACGTATCATTCTGAAATGGTTGAACGATGTTTATGCGGGCGGACAGTATCGTCTGCGTCTACGTACCATTCTGAGATGGTTGAACGATGTTTATGCGGGCAGACAGGGTCGTCTGCGCCTACGTATCATTCTGAGATGGTTGAAAGATGTTTATGCGGGCAGACAGGGTCGTCTGCCCCTACGTACCATTTTGAAATGGT
>CAYRGA010000157.1:0-3081 GCA_964423705.1 uncultured Oscillospiraceae bacterium | reverse complement strand
AATTAATACTAATATTGGGTGTCATAGTTTTGCTGACAATATTTGCATTCATTATACGTGAAAATCATTCTGAGATTAATAAATCAGACAGTGATGCAAGTCAAAATATTATTGATAATTTAAACGCAGAAAGCTATGCTTTTGAAGCGTACCGTGATGGGTATGTATATGCACGAAACGGAAAAATCACTTATTATAATGCAAACCAGAAGCCTCAATGGGATATAAGCGGTTCAAAAACAACTCCGAAATTGGCTGTCAGTGATGAGTATGTTCTTACCTATTATCCTAATGATAAATTCGTAATACTGACAGACGGTGAAAATACGAAAAAAATCAAAACAGATGGTGGAGTCAGCTACGCACATGTAAATAAACGTGGATACTGCGCTCTTATAATTGAGGAAAACGGTTTTAAAAATCAAGTAGCCGTGTATGATAATACCGGCAAAGCTCTCTATAAATGGCATAATTCGGATGAATATGTAACAGCGGTTCAAATATCCGATAACAACAAGCACATGATAGCATCGGCAGTCGATTTCGACGACAATAAGGTGGGTGCAAAGGTTTTAATTTTTGATATAACAAAAAAAGATGATGCCGAATACGTTAAATTTAACGATGCGGTTATATGTGCTTTGCAGTTTATCGGTAAAAAGGATTTTATTATCATTTTGGATAATGAAACCGTATGCTGTGATATTAGCAATAAAATAAACTGGAAAATAGATTATAACGGTAAAAATCTCTGCACGTATGATGTGAACAGCATAGGAAATACAGCACTTGTGTTCGGTGATGACTCTGCCATGTCCGGTTCTGAGGTTTTGTTCTATAACAGCCGCGGCAAGCTTAAGGGCGAAGGCAAAACTGATACAAAGGTATCGCAAATCGATATGCAGGGAAGCACTGCGTTGGCAGTATGTGAACGTGAGCTTAAAATTTTAAATTCAAAGGGCAAGCTGCTTGGTTCGCAGAAGCTCAACTACGATGCACGAAAATGCTATTTCCTGAGTGATAAAAGGACTGCACTTGTAATAGCCGGCTCAGGTGCTTATGTCATCACAGCCAATAAATAGTTTTATACGGAGATAACAATATGATTTTGGATTTTGTATTTATCTTTCTATTTTTAATAATTTGTGTTATTGGCTATAAGCGTGGTTTCGGTGCAATGGCATTGGCTTTTTCCGCCTTTCTTATATCGCTGCTTATCACATATCTGCTGTATAATCCGATATATAATTTTATTCAGAAAAGTGAAATTGGCGAAAAAATCGAACATAATATTTCGGAGTATATATTGCAGAGTATAAATGACAAAGCTGATGAAAGCATTAAAAAAATTGATATACCGGTGTTTATAAAAAAAGATGTGAACGGAATAATTCCGGTTGATGAAGCTGCCCAAAAAGCTCTGAAGGTTCTAACGACCGTTTTTTCAATAGTTATATCATATTTTGCAGCAAGAATTGTGCTTTCGTTAATTAAGCGAATTATAAAATCCGTTACATCAATACCGTTGATTCATTTCGCTGATTCTGTGCTCGGTATGCTTCTCGGTGCATTGACGGGTATAATTTGGTGTGCACTTTTGTATTATACGTTAGGATATCTCACGCTTATACCAAGTATGAAATTTATAAATAATCAGTACTATTCTTCGATAACAGTAACTGTTATTTCGGATTTTTTAATATAACTTTGCTTATTTTTGTATTGAAAGGGGATAAAATCTATGGTTTATATTTTGCTTGCAGAAGGATTTGAGGAAATTGAGGCGCTTGCTACTGCGGACATTTTACGTCGTGCCGAAATTGATGTTTTTCTTGTATCGGCATATAATACAGAATATGTAAAAGGCGCTCATAATATCTGTGTTAAAGCTGATATTATGCTTAAGGATATTGATGAATCATTTGAAATGCTTATCCTTCCCGGTGGAGCACCCGGATATATAAATTTAGAAAACAATTACTTTGTAAAGGAAACAGTGTTAAAAGCTTATGATGACGGTAAATACATAGCAGCTATTTGCGCAGCACCGAGTGTTTTGGGAAAATGGGGTGTACTTAAGGGCAGGAAAGCAGCCTGCTATCCTTCATTTGAATTATATCTAGACGGTGCCGAGGTTGTTTTTGATGACGTCGTCCATGACGGGAATATTATAACATCACGCGGTGCCGGAACAGCACATAAATTTGCCTTTAAGCTGACTGAAATTTTAAAGGATGTGTCAGTGTCGGAAAAGATTAGAGAATCTATGATATATTAATTATGGAAAAGAAAGCTATCAGAAAAAACATATTAAATTTACGAAAAAACATGCATGAATCTGATGTATACTTGAAGAGTAACGAGATTTTCAAAAAAATAATTTCGATTGATTTTTTGAGGTACAGTAATTATCTTTTATATTCTGATTTTAATAACGAAGTTAAAACAGGGCAGATAATCGAATTTTTGTTGAAAAATAAAAAATCGGTTTATTTGCCGATGTGCGATATTAATACGCATACATTTAAAGCAAGCCAAATAAATTCGGTTAATTTTTCGGCTAAGATTAATCAGTACGGAATTAAAGAGCCTGACAGTAATATTTGCAATGAAGCTGAAATTGATTGTGCGGTGATTCCCGGAATCGCATTTAATAAAAACGGTATGCGTTTAGGCTTTGGCGGTGGTTACTACGACCGTTATCTTGACGGCGCAAGTGATGTTTTTAAAATCGGATTATGCTACGAGTTTCAGCTGTGCGATTACATTGAATTTGAAAAGCACGATGTTGCAATGGATTTGCTGATTACTGATGAAAAGGTAATTGATTGCCGCAACAGTGAAAAATATGTTTAATTTCGCAAAATAAAAATTTTGCGAAATGAGGGAGGATTTTTATATGCTGTCCGCAAATAGTATGTATTCCGATGTACCTGAGGTTTTACGCGG
Source organism: uncultured Oscillospiraceae bacterium (assembly GCA_964423705.1). GTDB lineage: Bacteria > Bacillota > Clostridia > UMGS1810 > UMGS1810 > CAKSIN01. The sequence goes on along the minus strand of CAYRGA010000157.1, from coordinate 132 downwards.
TTATTTAAATTATTTGACTGTAATTAAAGGAAGATCGCCGAATACAGTTAAAGAATACTATTATGATTTAAAAAAATTTTATAAATTCATATTTGCATCGATAAATAATTTATCATTGGATAATTTTGATAA
>CAYRGA010000156.1:0-3121 GCA_964423705.1 uncultured Oscillospiraceae bacterium | reverse complement strand
ATAACATATAATATTTGTAAAATCAATTCTTAATTCCCGTTTTCGATGCTTATATGATAAAATTTGTCAAGAATATCATCTACATTTGCATTTTTCTTATCGTCACCGCATAAGTCCATTATACACTGACCTTCGTGCATCATGACAAGGCGATTTCCATAATCAGCGGCAAAGCGCAGATTGTGCGTTACCATCAAAGTTGTTATTTGTTTTTCTTTTACGATTTTGTCTGTAAGATGCATTATGGTGTCGGATGACTTGGGGTCTAATGCGGCTGTATGCTCATCAAGTATAAGCAAGCTTATGTCTGCCATTGAGGATATGACCAATGCCAGTGCTTGACGCTGTCCTCCACTTAAACTTCCGACCTTCGTGTTCATGCGGTCTTCCAGCCCCATATCGCACACCTCAAGAAGGCTTCTGTAATTGTCAAATCTTTTTTTACTTATGCATGGAGTCAAACCGTAAAACTTGTTTTTGTTGTCGGCAAGAGCCAGATTTTCAAGGATGGTTAAATTTCCGCAGGTACCTGCCTGGGGATTTTGAAAAACTCTGCCGATAAACTTGGCTCTTTTGTACTCGGGCAATTTATTTATGCTTTTACCTTCAAATATGATGTTTCCGCTTTCGGGTGCGAGAGTGCCGCATATTAAATTTAAAAGTGTGCTTTTTCCGCTTCCGTTCGAACCTATGATGGAAACAAATTCACCTTTTTTTACACTGAAATTAAAGTCATCAAATACCGTACTTTCGTCTATGGTACCGATATTGAATTTTTTTGTGATGTTTTCTAAATTCAGCATTTCGCACCGCCCCTTTTAAGTGAAAATCTGCTTGAAACAATGGCAACGGTAAATATAACCGCCATAAGCAGCTTAAGATAATTTGTCGGTAAACCGAGCGCAAGTGCAATGGACAGACATGCCTTATATGCAATGCTTCCGAGTATGACCATTGTTGTCGCTTTCATAAATGAGCATTTCTTAAACAGGCTAAGACCGATTATAACGGATGCCAGACCGAGTACCACCATACCGACACCCATTTGAGGGTCCGCAGAGCCCTTTGACTGTGCTATTACACTTCCTGCCACTGCTGCAAGACCGTTTCCGATGGCTAATCCCAAAATTTTGGATTTTCCGGAGTTTTCGGCAAGCATGGTGACATACTGCGAGTTGTCGCCGGTTGCTCTTAAAAGCATGCCGGATTTTGTTTTGAGGTACATGTCAAGTATTACCTTTACGATTACTGTAATGATCAGCGAAATGACAAGTATTCTGAGCGAATATCCGCCAATATTGTCCGGTATGAGAGTTGCAGGGAATGTATTGAATATTGTCGGCTGATTAAAAAACGATGCAATCGACATGCCGCCTGTTCCGGCAGAAATTATTACAAGGTTTACCGTAAGCAGTGATGTGTATGTCAGTATTCCGCAAAGCAGGTCACGGATTTTGAATTTTACGTGAAGTACGCCGGTGACAGCACCGGCAGCACTTCCCAATATAAATGATATCAAAATACACAGCCACGGGTTTACGCCTTTAAGAATGAGCACGCCTGTGATAATCGCGCCAAACGGCATGGTTCCGTCGACCGACAGATCCGGGAAATCGAGGATGGTGTAGGTTATATAAACACCCATCGCCATTATGGCGTACATAAATCCCTCTTCAAGTGTTACCTTTAAAACATTAAGCAAAATATCCATTAATATTACTCCTTGGCAGTAGTTACAAATTCAGCATTTTTATATTTATCCGGAATTTTGATTTTAAGTCCGTCCGCAACCTCGGTGTTTATAACCGGTGCAGTATCTTCGATTGTTTCAATCGGCACGGTTGAAATGTCGGTGCCATTCAATATTTTCGCTGCCATTTCACCGGTTTTTTTGCCAAGTGCGACGTATTCGATGCTCTCCGAAGCTAAGCAGCCGTTTGCAACCTGTTCAACCTCCGAGCCGTAAACAGGGATGTTGTTTGCTTTGGCTTGTTCAAGCAGAATATTTAAGTTGTTTACCACGTTGTTATCGGTAAAATTGTTTATGCAGTCTACTTTAGAACACAAGGATGCAGCTGCCTGAGGAATGTCCGAGGCACCTTGAACGCCTTGAGATACTATTTTTATGTTCTTTTCCGCTGCCAGTTTTTCGAGCTTTTTAAGATGTGAAACGGAATTTGCTTCACTCGTTGTGTATAAAACACCAATTTTCTTTACATTCGGTTGCATTGCTGTTATAAGCTCCAGCTGTGCCGAAAGATTAAGTATGTCACTTGTTCCGGTACAATTCGGCTCAGGCTTGTCGAGTGACTTTGCAAGTCCGGCTGCAACGGGGTCGGACACAGAGCAGAATACCATCGGTATGTTTTTGTCCTTCGTAGCCGCATAAGTGGAAAGTGCTGCCGGCGTCGCTATAGGAATAATCATATCATATTTTTTTGCAGCCATATTTTTTGCTATGGAATCACATGCGGCAACATCGGCGTTACCGTTTTGAAAGTCAATCTCAATATCATCGCCAAAGGCTTCTGTCAGAGCCTCTTTTATACCTGTGCAGCAGTTATCGAGCGATGGATGGGAGGCATATTGAATAATGCCTACCGTCATCTTTTTATCATTCTGTGAATCAGTTGATTTTTTTGAATTTCCGCATCCTGAAAATACCGTTAAAATTACAAGTAAAGCTGTTAATAATGCAATTTTTCTTTTCATATTGATTACCTCTCTTTAAAAAATTTTAATTACTTTGCCGCAGGCACAGACTGTATAATCTGCTTTTTGTGCGGCTGCCCCGAAGGGTATAGCTTGTTAATGCTTGGAATCGGTAAAATATCCAGGAACGCATCATTTAAAACTCAACCGGTATTGTTTTAAATAAAAAAACACTCCTGTCCCATATCTTGGGACAAGAGTGAATAATCTCCTGCGTTGCCACCCAAATTCATTTGCAGTGCAAATGCTCTCACCGACATACCAACATATGTCTGTTACTGTAACGGTTAACTGCCGTCGCCCCTAACCATAATGGCTCAGTTTGCCCTCACAAGTCCATTCGATTGAGTATGCATTGCCGCAATCCCACCGCCTGCGGCTCTCTTTTATACCTTGGCTCAATTTACTA
>CAYRGA010000155.1:0-3129 GCA_964423705.1 uncultured Oscillospiraceae bacterium | reverse complement strand
GATTGCATCAGCTGCGGCGCATGTGCAGGCGAATGTCCTGTAAATGCTATTTCCGAAGGTGACGGCAAATTTGAAATCAATGCTGATGAGTGCATTGAGTGCGGTGCATGTGCAGGTGTTTGTCCTGTAGGCGCTCCCAACGCAGAATAATAATTCGGATATATAATCCGAACATGCACAGCCCGATTGCGGACTGTGCAGCTATGAAAACTAAAGGAGGCTGTCCCATAATACATCGGGTTGCCGGAATTTACCGGGCAATGCGTATGATATTTGCAGGCAGTCTCTTTTGAATATAATCTCAATGAGGAGCTCTGCTTCGATTTAAACAGATAAATATTTTCTTCGCTGCGTGATGCATGCAAGAAGGATGTTAAATAATTATGAAGGGAATACATTGACTGTGGAAAGAATAGATGATTTGGGTTTAAACGGTCTTAAGCTTATACAAAATACAGAGCTGTTCTGCTTCGGAACCGACAGCGTATTGCTTTCCGACTTTGTACGTGCCGGAAGCCGTGATACTGTAGTCGACTTTTGTACGGGAAACGGAATCATTCCGGTTTTGCTCAGCGCAAAGACAAAGGCTGCCAAAATAATCGGTATGGAGATTTTGCAGCCGTCCTTCGAACTGGCGGTCCGCAATGCCGACATAAACGGGTTAAATGACAGAATCGAATTTTTAAATGACGATATAAAAAATTGGAAAAATTATTTTAAGCATGGCTCTGTGGATGTAGTTACCGTAAATCCACCGTATATGACAGTGGGGGCGGGTTTTACCAATCCAAGCGATTTTAAAGCTGCGGCACGACATGAGATATACATAGATTTTGACGGTATATGCTGCTGTGCGTCCAAGGTTCTGAAATTCGGCGGTCATTTCTTCGCGGTTCACCGCGCCGACAGGCTCTGCGATGTGATATCTTCTATGCGTAAGTATAAGCTGGAGCCGAAACGAATCGCCTTCATAAGTCCGTCACCCGAATGTGCCGCGAATCTTATTTTGGTCGAGGGCATGCTTGGTGCCGGTGCATCGCTTAAAATCGAAAAGCCGATATATGCGAATATATAACTAAATTCGGAGGAAGTGTTATGGAATACGGAAGTCTGTATTTGTGCGCGACACCTATAGGAAACCTGGAGGATATAACGATACGCACATTAAATATATTGAAAAAAGTCGATTTGATAGCCTGTGAGGATACACGACATTCGCTTAGGCTTTTAAATCACTTCGATATTCATAAGCCGCTTACCAGCTATTTTGAGCACAATAAAAAGGAAAAGGGCGAATATATAATCACGGTTTTAAAGGATGGCGGAAGTGTCGCACTCATAACGGATGCGGGTACGCCGGCGATATCCGACCCGGGTGAGGATTTGGTAAAGCTGTGCATAGATAACGGCGTAAAGGTGGTTCCCGTGCCCGGCGCGGTCGCACTTATAAATGCGCTTATAATTTCCGGTAAGGATACAGGCCGCTTTTGCTTTGAAGGCTTCCTTTCCGTAAATAAAAAAAGCCGCTCAGATCATCTTAATATGCTGGTGGATGAAACGAGAACCATGATTTTTTACGAAGCACCTCATAAACTTAAACGGACCTTGGACGATATGCTGAAGACCTTCGGTGACAGACCGGTGAGCATTATTCGTGAACTTACCAAGCTGCATGAGGAATGCAGCGTTACTACCCTTAAGGCGGCGACAGAGTATTACGAGAGCAATGCTCCCAAGGGCGAATATGTGCTTGTTTTGGCAGGGAAAAGCCTTGAGGAGCAGGCACAGGAGGTCATGATAAAATACGAAAACGTGAGCATCTGCGAACATGTGAACAGCCTTATCAACGGCGGAATGTTAAAGAAGGATGCTATTAAGGAAGCAGCTCGGCAGCGTGGTATCAGCCGCCGTGATGTGTATAACGAATATGTCAAATGCGAAGCTGAGGAGTGAGGCTTTCGTGATAGGGAGGTAGTTTTATGAAAAAGGATACACTGTTGTACAGAGGAATGAAGAAATACCGCAGAAAATTTCTGACTATTTTAATGTTTTTTCTTATTCTTTTGATAGGCTTTACGATATGGAGATTGCCATATATTAAAACTCAAATCTGCGGTGCGGTCGATTTGGACGTGAACAGATTTTTAAGCGAAACGGAAACCTTTTCGATAGATGATGTCATTGAGCTTGACCGCCATGAACCCAAGGAACCCGATGCGTATTACTACAAGGACATTTCATATTGGCAGGAAAATAATTATCGATTTAATCTGAAGGTGGATTCACTTAAAAAAACCGGTATTGTATATTCCAATAAAGTATCCGTCAGCGAAAATAATACGATCGAATATGAATCCGCAGAAATATATATGGCGGAAATCGGCGGCAGAAAAACAGCTGTATTGGCAACCCCGCATGAAAAATGCACTAAAAATATGACGGCTCTTCTGGTGAAGGCTCCGCGTGTCGTTATGGCTGATTTGAGCAAAAACAATCAGCTTCCCATTACGCTCAGCGAATATTTCATCGATTGCCGCGGCGCAGATATGGGCACGGAGGTTACTGATTTTACGATAGTTAAAATATGGTCGCTGATATTGATACTTCTGTTTGTAAAGCTCGGTATATACTATGCGAAGCCGGAGCTTACTCCCACGTATCGTCAGCTCAGAAAATACGGTAATATAATGGATGTCGCCGATGATGTCGAAGCTCAGATTAACTCGGATTCAGCATATACAGAGGATAAAATGCTGATAACCGATGATTATATAATTACAGATGATACCTTTAAGAAGAAGGTAGTAAGAAATCATTTGATAAATTAATTAGATATAAAAATAAAAGCTTTTCTCTCAAAATTAACCATAAGACAACACTAATTGCCTTTTCGGAGCATATCTCACTGAATCAGTTTATCGGAAATTCCATAAACGAAAAATTCACAAGTTATGGCGTGAAATAAAAATACCGGGCAATGATTGAACTGCCGTGGAAAAGCAGGATTTATATATTTACAAAATATATCCGGTGTCGCCTAAAACGGAAGATTTGCAAGATTATATTGACCTGTATTTTGCGGAAAAAGACGATAAATATTTGATGTGGTTTTTGCATTATTACGAGCCG
>CAYRGA010000154.1:0-3151 GCA_964423705.1 uncultured Oscillospiraceae bacterium | reverse complement strand
AGCCTTAAGAGATTCAAAGACGATGTCAAGGAGGTAGCGACAGGCTACGAATGCGGTATCGGTATCGAGAACTTCAATGATATCAAGGAAGGCGACATCATAGAGTCATTCGTTATGGAAGAAATTAAAGAATAAGAGGTGAGCGGTCGTGTCTTTTAACAGAATTGACAGAATCAAAGAAGAAGTTAAACGGGAAATGTCCGCAATACTGCGAGAATTGAAAGACCCCCGCATTTCGTCTATGACGAGCATCGTAGCTGCAGAAGTTACCCGTGATTTAAAATATGCGAAAATATATATTTCGGTTATGGGTTCGGATGAAGATAAAAAAAATACACTTGCTGCGCTTAAAAGTGCGACAGGTTATATAAAAAGGGAAATCGGACAAAGGCTTGATTTGAGATGTGTTCCGCAGCCGACATTTGTTCTGGATACTTCGATTGACTATGGTATGCATATAAATGAATTGATAAATGAAATTAATAATGGCGGTGAAAATTAATATGTGCGATTCAAAATTTATCGATATAATTAATAAAAATGAATCATTTGCCATTGTAATACACGTCAACCCTGATGGAGATTGTCTTGGTTCATCCGCGGCATTGGCATGTGCTTTGAGGAGCATCGGGAAAACTGCCGATATATTTTTGGACGGTGAAATTCCGCAAAGGCTTGAATTTGTTTGGCGTGAAAAATTCTTCGGAAATACCGAAAAAAAATATGATGTTTGCATTGCTGTGGATGTAGCGGCAGATTATATGATGGGAAATGTTAAAGAATCTGTTTTTGATAATGCCACGTATACTTGCTGTGTAGACCACCACGGTACAAACAGCGGGTATGCTATGTGCAATATTATAGATGCCGAGGCTTCCGCTGCCGGTGAAGTTGTGTATGAATTGTTGCGGCACCGATTAAATATCGAGGTGAATGATGATATTGCACGATATTTATATATAGCAATCGCAAGCGATACAGGCGGGTTCCGGTATTCAAATACCACCTCCGCAACGCATAAAATCGCATCCGAACTTATGTGCTATGATATTAAAGCACCGCAGATTATGCGAAGACTTTTTGAACTGAAAAGCATTGAGCAACTTCGTTTAAAAAATGATGTTGTTTCAAGCCTGCGATTCTATAACAATAACAAAATTTGTGTTGTATCCGTTGACAGTGAAATGCTGGCTAAGTATCAGCTTACATTTGAACAGGCGGATGATTTGGCACAGCTCCCGCGATGCATAAACGGTGTCGAAGTGGGTGTGTATCTTAAAATTAAGGGCGAAAAGGATGTCAAGGTCAGCCTACGCTCAAATGATTGTGTGGACGTTTCAGCTGTCGCCGCTGCTTTGGGTGGCGGTGGCCACAAGCGTGCGGCGGGTGTTACCTTAAAGCTTGATGCGTTTGAGGCGGAAAAAATTATTGTATCAGAAATATTAAAAGTGATGTGAATATATTGAAGGAATTAAACGGTATAGTAGCAGTAAAAAAGGAACGCGGTTATACCTCTCACGATGTGGTTAATGTCATGCGTCGAATATTGGGAACACGTAAGGTGGGCCATACAGGAACTTTAGATCCCAATGCTGAGGGGGTTTTGCCGATATGTGTAGGCAGAAGCACCAAGGTTGCTGACCTTTTAGTAAATTCGGACAAGGAGTACATTGCTAAAGCTCAGCTTGGGATTACAACCGATACATATGATATTTGGGGTGAGGTCACAGATAAAAGAAATGTAAATGCTACTTATGAGCAGTTGCAGAGTGCCGTTTCGGAATATACCGGTGATATTATGCAGCTTCCGCCTATGTACAGTGCAGTAAAGATAAACGGAAAAAAGTTGTATGAACTTGCTAGAAAGGGCGTGACTGCCGAACGTAAACCGCGCAGTATCACAATATATAAATCAGATATATTAAGTTTTGATGGTGAATATTTTGAATTGAAGGTTTCATGCTCGAAGGGAACATATATACGCTCATTGTGCTTTGATATCGGTGAAAAGCTCGGGTGCGGTGCTGCAATGACTGAGCTTGTACGCACAAAGTCGGGTGTCTTTGATATAAGCGAGGCGCACACTCTTGATGAGATAAAGACAATGATTGACAAAAAAGGCGCCGATTCTGTTCTTTTAACACCGGACTGCCTGTTTATGCAATATCGGAAACTGACAGTGACAGATGCTGTACGCACAAGACTTTTAAACGGTGCGATTTCGCGGTCCGGTGCGCAAACAGGCACATACAGGGCATACGATAATAACGATACTTTTATAGGCATTGTCGAGGTTTTTGAATCTGAAAATGGCAATGCAATTAAATCGGTTAAGACATTTTGCGATAGGTGAATTTTATGAGTGGAGAAAAAAAACAAAAAAAAGTTATTGCACTCGGAAAATTTGATGGTGTGCATTTGGGACATCAATTACTTATAAAAACAGCGGCTGATATAGCTCATCGCGGAAATATGTTATGTGCGGTATATGTGATTTCACCTTCAAACGGTCATTTTCTTACCGATTGGCATCAGAAGCAACGTTTTTTGAAAGCATGCGGCGCTGATTTGATAATAAAGCAGGAACTGACAGAGGAGTTCAGACAGCACACACCCGAGCAATTTGTCAAAAAAATTCTGACTGAACAGTTGAATGCGGGGCACATTACCGTAGGATATAATTTCCGCTTTGGAGTCAATCGCAGCGGTGATGTTGATTGCCTGGTAGCATTATGCGCTCAAAACGGAATCAACGCAACCGTTATTGAAGGTGTAAGCGCGAAAAGTGCCGATGGCATTGAAGAAACTATCAGTTCAACCAGGATAAAGGGACTGCTGGAACACGGAAAACCCAAGGATGCCGCAGCTTGTCTGGGAAGATACTACAGCTTGGAAGGTGTGATATCCGAGGGTAAGCATTTGGGTAGAACTTTAGGGTTTCCTACGGTTAATATATATCCGGATGAACAAACTTTTGTGCCGAGATTCGGCGTTTACGCTGTAAGACTTAGCGTTTGCGGTAGAATATATCGCACTGTAACCAATGTCGGAATAAATCCGACAGTTGAAAATGGTAAGAATATTAAGGTCGAATCACATATTTTAAATTATTCGGGAGAAAGCTTGTATGGAGAAAAGGTAACATTAGAAT
>CAYRGA010000153.1:0-3199 GCA_964423705.1 uncultured Oscillospiraceae bacterium | reverse complement strand
CCCTACATGTACATAATAAATACATCAATTGCAATTGATTATATATAGATTTTGATTCGGAAAATTCAAATCAAATATATCATATCAATCCGAATCTGTTACAGTGATGAAAAATGTTTATTCATCGAAGGCGGTATTTGCCGCCTTACATATTTGAATTTTAAAAACCAATCACTATTACCTGAGTGATTGGTTTTCATTTTTAAACTTCCATTATAACCGGTAAAATCATTGGTCTTCTTTTCGTTTCGTGATACAGCTGCTCCGATATCTTGGATTTTATGTTCGACTTAATAGTATTCCAATCACGGATATGGTTCTTTTCACACTGTTCCAGACAGTCCTTGGCAATACTCTTTATCTCCTCCATAAGACTTTCTGATTCACGAACATAAACAAAGCCTCGTGAGATAACGTCCGGACCGGCTACCACAAAACCACCGTCAGATGAAATGGTCACAACCACAACTATAAGACCATCCTCAGCAAGATGCTTTCTGTCACGAAGTACGATATTTCCTACATCACCGACGCCCAAACCGTCTACGAGAACCCTGCCCGCCTGGACAGTATCTGCCGCTTTCGCACCCGTACGCGTAATCTCAAATACACGTCCGTTTTCAAGTATAAAAACATTTTTCTTGTTAATACCCATGAGGTCGGCAAGCTCGGCATGCTTTCTCAAATGCTTATACTCACCATGAACCGGGATAAAATATTTCGGTTTTGTGAGAGCAAGCATTATTTTAAGCTCCTCCTGGCTTGCATGTCCGGAAACATGAACCTTGGCATCTCTTTCATGTATAACCTCGGCACCCTTTTTCGTAAGCTCATTTACAACATTTGAAACAAGCTTCTCATTGCCGGGAATGGGATTAGCCGATACAATTACCAAATCTCCCGGAGTAATCTCAACCTTACGATGATCACTGTACGCCATGCGGTACAACGCACTCATAGGCTCACCCTGGCTTCCGGTGGTTATAATGACAAGCTGATGCGGCTGATATTTTTTTATATTGTCAATATCTATCAAAATATTGTTAAACAGCTTAAGATAACCTAAAGTGCTGGCAACCTCTATCATGTTAAGCATGCTTCTTCCGGATACAGCTACCTTCCTGCCGTTGTTATGCGCAGCATTTATAATTTGTTGAACACGGTGTACGTTCGATGCGAAGGTAGCGACTATTATTCGTTGCTTGGTAGATTTAAAAATGTTTTCCAAGCTTCTGCCGACAATACGCTCCGACATAGTAAATCCGCTTCGCTCGGCATTGGTACTGTCACTCATGAGAGCAAGCACGCCTTTTTTTCCAAGCTCTCCGATACGCGCAAGGTCTATCATATCACCCTCAATAGGTGTACTGTCGATTTTAAAATCTCCGGTATGAAGCACAACTCCGAGCGGAGTGTGTATGGCAAGTGCCACCGCATCGGCAATGGAGTGGTTTGAGCGGATAAATTCTATCGAAAAGGCACCGAGCTTTATCGTATCACCGGGCAATACAATATTTAAATTTGTATTTGAAAGAAGATTATGCTCCTTAAGCTTATTCTGAACAAGACCGAGTGTCAGGTTTGTGCCGTATACCGGAACATTGATTTCCTTTAACAAATAAGGCAGCGCGCCGATATGGTCTTCATGTCCGTGTGTCAGGACAATACCCCTTAATCTGTTTTTGTTTTTGAGAACATAGGTATAGTCCGGTATTACAATGTCTATACCCAAAAGCTCCTCATCCGGAAATGCCATGCCGCAATCAAGTATAAGCATGTCATTTCCATACTCGAAAACGGTCATATTTTTTCCGATTTCATCCAAACCGCCGAGTGGAATAATTTTAAGTTTTGATTTTTTTGTCACAATTAGCCTCCAATTCTTTTTATATGTATAAAATTCTTTGATTTTTTCAGTTAATATGTCTGATAAGTCTATTTAACGCACACCAAACCACAGCAGTATTTTTACCGCTGTTAAAAATCAGACCATATATTTTTTATTGCCATTTTACATAAATTATATTCGTCTATCTTTTAAATACCACACCGTCTGTGCTCATACTCTCAATAGCCGCAAGTGACTCAACACGTACACCTTTTTTACGAATCATCTCACCGCCGGGCTGAAATGCCTTTTCTATTGCGATACCCGCACCGACCAAATATGCACCTGCCTGATTAACGATATCAATCAGTCCCATAAGTGCTTTGCCGTTTGCGAGAAAATCATCTATAATCAAGACTCTGTCTTCCTTGCCGAGGTATTTTTTTGCCACAACAACATCGTAAGTTGTAGCATGAGTAAATGACTCTACCTTCGTCTTGTATACATCATCAACGTTAGAGCTTTTTCCTTTTTTCGCAAATAAAACGGGAACATCGAAAATCTGTGCAGCCATGCAGGCTATACCGATACCGGATGCTTCTATCGTCAAAATCTTGTTCACGCCTTCGCTACCAAACAAACGTTTAAATTCTTCGCCCATTTTTTCCAAAAGATGGATATCAATCATGTGATTTAAAAAACTGTCCACCTTGAGTACATTGCCATCCTTTATAATACCATCCTTTACAATTCTCTCTTCCAAAAGTTCCATGTCTTATCCTCCGTAAAATATCATACAAACAAAAGTAAATTTCCGTTTAAATAAGCTTCAATATGTCTGTATACGTTATAAATAGCATCAGCAATATGAGCAGAGCAAAGCCTATAAAATGAACCATGCCCTCTTTGTTCTTGTCAATAGGTCTGCGCCTTATCATCTCAATAATAACAAAAATTATTCTTCCGCCGTCCAATGCCGGAAGAGGCAGCAAATTAACCACTCCGAGATTAATACTTATCAACCCCGCCAAATATATAACATTCTGTACTCCCTGCTTTGCGGCAGATCCTATTTCATTTACTATGCCGACAGGACCGCTCATATCGGAAACCTGCACACTGCCCCTAATCAAATCCGAAAACGAAGACACGACTATTTTAACAACGAATATACTCTGTCGATATGCCGAAGAGATAATTACCGTAGGAGTCGGCTTCCGGACTGCCGGTGTAAAACCGAAAACTTCTCTTTTAACTGATTCATCATAAATCGGCGAAATCACTTTTACAAATTTCTCTCCGTCACGCTCAAAAGTGATTTTTGTTTTGCTTACACCGTTTTTATATGAAAAATAATATATATCATAATAA
>CAYRGA010000152.1:0-3302 GCA_964423705.1 uncultured Oscillospiraceae bacterium | reverse complement strand
GTATTATATTAAGCAATTTTAATTAAGAACTGTAATATTTTTTATTCTGCCCTTTCCTACTGCCTTTCCGTCACCGTATATATCATTAAATACTATCTCATGAATATATTTTTCGGCATCGAAAGTATCTCCCGAATTTACTGATACATTTTTCAGATATACATTTTCAACCTCTGAGCTTATCTCCGGGTCGAAAATCTCCAAATCATCAATTCGCGATGTTTTGGGGCCTATGCACATAAGAAAAGACATCGGATATTTATCTCTGTGTAATTCAACTTTTATATTCTCAAAATACAGATTGCCTATATTTGCACCTATTTCAAATGCCGCAATGCTGCCTGTAACAGGATCCGATTCGGAATAGTTTTTAAGATTGTCTATAGGCTCATCCAAATCCACCGTTATATCTTCAAAATAAATGTTGTTTCCTGTTCCCGTACCACCGGGTTCGACTTCTTCATCCAGTTTGTGAACCCTCGTCTGATAATACAGCTTAAATGTGTTTATTCCCTTAACATTCTTTATAACCGCATCATTTAATGAGCAGTCAACAGACGAACCGTCCTTATAATAATACATACCCGGCGAAATACGCAGTGCCTTGTATCTGCTGTCACTGTACAAATTCAGATTTTCACACCACACAGTCCGTATCGGCCCGAAGTCAACCGAGGAATCCTGCCAGTCATACATATTTAAAGCTACTAAGTCATCTCCGACCTGTCCTCTGACATTATTTATATATATTTTTTCTGTATTACCGTTGATATGAACACCATCAGCAAAGCAATTTTCAAATTCCACGTTGCTTACAACCACGTTTCTTACATTTCCCATCTGAATACCAAATCCGCCGGCATTCGCAATCACCAAATTTTCAAGTATGAGGTTTTTGACATTGTTAAAAAACATACATGTTGAAACTCCGTAATAGCTTCTTTCGGCATCGTACATTCCCGAACCGCCGTATCCTCTGCGTTTATTGTGCACTTCCTCCCAGCGACCACCGGAAATATAAATATTGGTATCGGGATTTTCAAATGTTTCTCTTTCGTATGTTCCGTTTTCATTGTTTTCATTTCTCATAAGGAGTGTTTTTGTATCCTTCTTCAAACGGATAACAGCCCCATTTTCAGCTTCGATATGTCGTCCCGACGGAATTAATATACTTTTATCTATATAATACGGCTCCTCTGATGCTGATATTACTACATGTGCGTTTTCATTTATTGCCGTCTGAAGTGCATCACTCCATATGCGGGTTCCGTTTTCATCCACATTTACAAGATGCAAATATTTATCAATCGGTACACCCTCAGACTCTGTCGAAAAATGACTGTATAGTATTCCTTTCATAGAAATAAGTTGTTCATAAATTTCGTGTTTTTCCATTAATCATTACCTCCCGGTATTTTTATTTGCTCGATTTTGCAATCAAAAAATCTGTCAGTACACTCATATCCGCTATGCTTCCATGCGGATGATGTCCCTGCAGTGTTCGCGGAATAACTGTTAAAAGTTCCGGACATTCACGATATTCATCTTCAAGCAGCTTACCGTTGCTGCTGTACTTGACCGTTTGGTCCTCAGTTCCGTAAAGCATAATAATCGGAATTTTATTTTCTTTTAAAGTTTCTATGCGATTTATGGGATGATACTTAAAATCAAAAAGCTTCGCTCTCGTCATACCCGGATACGCCTTGATAAATTCATTTTCCCAAACGCTCTCACATTCGTCATCGCCATATCTTCCGGGATAATCACAGAAATTAAGAACAGGTGCATCAATATAAATACAGCATACACTTTCAGGGAAAAATCCTGCAAAATTAAAAGCATGAGCACCGCCGCAGCTGTAACCCACAGGTATACACTTATCCTTCAAACCGTATTTTTCAGAAACATACTTTACAAATTCCGATTTACGTTTGCAATCTTCATATGTAGCAAATCTGGAATCATTTTTTAAATACGCAAGATGAAAGCCTTTTTTCAACATTTCAATCTCAGCCTGAGGAAAAGCTCCCCAATACTCTGTTTTTAAAAGCCAATTCCCATTCGGTTCAGAATCATGCGGAAAAACCATAATTGCCTGTCTTCCGTCAAATTCAAATTCTTCACATCTGTATTCGTAAAAAAAGCTGTCCATCGCAATTCCCCGCTTCAACTATAAAATATATGTCATTCAGTGTTTAGACTTTTTAACCGAAGCAAGCTGCACCGTTTATTTATAACAATTTTCTTACTTCAATTATCATTATAATATTGACGAAGTTAAAATTCTTGTGTTATACTACTATAAAGTATAATTATTTTACTCTCGGAGGAATTATGAACTCATCATATCATGAAAGAATATCTCGCGGAACTCCGGAATTCCCGTTAGAGCTTTATACCATTGATTCCGCACATCCGCGTTACAAAATGCAAGCACACTGGCACAAGGATTTTGAAATCGTCCGAGTGCTAAAGGGCAGCCTGGAATTAAAGCTGAATGAAAAAGAATTCGTATTAAAGGAAAGTCAAGGAATATTTATACCGAGCGGCATTATACACAGCGCAAATCCAAGCAACTGCGTTTATGAGTGCCTGGTATTCGCGCCGTCGGTGCTGTATAATATTCAAACCTGCAAACACCTTATAAAAGCACATATTCAAAAAGCTATTGTATACCAAGACAACGAATACATAAATTCAATATTTACATATATGAAAGACTCAAGTCACGGCTATGAGCTCGAAGTTACCGGGATGCTGTATCTGCTTTCGGCGGATATAGTAAAAAATGGCAGTTGCCAATTAATAGCACCTAACGAAAAGCTTGAAAAAATAAAATCTGCCATGCTCATAATCGAAGAAAATTATACCTCGAAAATCACCTTGGCGGAGCTTGCGGCAGCATGCCGCCTCAGTCCGAATTACTTTTGTAAGTATTTTAAGGAAATCGTGGGTCAAACTCCGATTGAATATATAACCGTTTACCGCATAGAAGCCGCATGTGAAATGCTCCGCGAATCCGATAAAAGCATAACGGATATCTGCTTTGCATGTGGATTTAATGACTTAAGCTACTTCATCCACATCTTTAAAAAACATAAGGGCGTATCTCCGCGCGAATATATAAAACAGATGAATTTGTAAATGATTGGATTTAAACCATTTGCATGACAGATAAGATTTTCGGTCGAAAAAAATCTACAGCTCATCGATCACTTTGTGACCGCTGAGCTGTCGTACGAATTATTTATCGTTATTATTTTTATATTCAAATATTTTTATCATACCAAATGCGGTGGCAA
>CAYRGA010000151.1:0-3334 GCA_964423705.1 uncultured Oscillospiraceae bacterium | reverse complement strand
TTTCGTCGCCGGTGGAGCTTGCGGCATATTACAGTGCCTGCGGAGCGGATGAGCTTGTTTTCTACGACATAACGGCATCCGTCGAAAAGAGAGGACTTTTTACGGAGATTCTGACAGAGGTTGCGAAACAAATTTTTATACCGCTCACGGTCGGCGGCGGCATAAATACTCTGGATGATTTCGACCGCGTGCTTAAGTGCGGTGCCGATAAGGTGTCGGTTAATTCCGGAGCGATTAAAAATCCGTCTTTGATAGGCGAAGCGGCAAAAAGATACGGTGACCAGTGCGTGGTTTTGTCGGCAGATATAAAAAGGGTTGACGGAAAATTTAAGCTTTTCGCCAAGGGCGGCAGAGAAAACACGCAGATAGACGCCATAGAATGGATTAAAAAAGCCGAAGCGGACGGCGCGGGTGAGATAGTGGTAAACAGTATTGATACTGACGGCGTGAAAAAAGGCTTTGATATTGAGATGCTCCGAGCTGTAAATGATGCTGTTTCCGTTCCGGTTATCGCCTCGGGCGGTGCCGGCTCAATCGACGATTTTGTGGCATTGTTTAAGGAGATTCCGCAGATTGATGCAGGCTTGGCAGCTTCAATATTCCATTTCGGCGAGGTTGACATTGCCGACTTAAAGAAGGTGCTGGACGATAACGGTATTAACGTGCGCATGTGTCCGAACCACACCGATTTTTAAATTAAATTATAGGAGAAAATGATATGATAAATATAAATGAATTGAAGTTTGACGATAAGGGTCTTATACCTGCGATTATTGTGGATAATAACACCAAAAAGGTGCTTACTCTTGCATATATGAATCGTGAAAGCTTGGAAATAAGCATAAAAGAGGGTAAAACCTGCTTTTGGTCACGTTCAAGGCAGGAGCTTTGGCGTAAGGGTGAAACCTCGGGGAATTATCAGCATATAGTGAACATAACGGCAGACTGTGACAAGGATGCGCTGACGGTAAATGTGGTAAAGGACGGCCCTGCGTGCCATACCGGGGCGGATTCTTGCTTTAATGATCCGGTGTACGGTGAGGAGCAGGATTCATTCTCCGTAAAGGGACTTATGCAGAAACTTAAAAAGCGCAAAGAGCTTATGCCGGAAAATTCATATACCACATATCTTTTTGAAAAAGGCTTGGATAAAATCCTCAAAAAGGTAGGTGAGGAATGTACCGAGGTTATAATAGCCGCAAAGGACAGAGATAAGGCGGAAACCGTGTATGAAATATCCGACCTGGTATACCACACGCTTGTACTTATGGTTGAGTCGGGAATAGAGGTCGATGATATATTAAATGAGCTTGCTTCACGCGATATCATAGAGCATAAGGTTAAACAGGAGAAAATGACGAAATAATATTCGGAGGTGCACGATGATTTTATCCGATTTACATGTCCATTCCACTTTTTGTGACGGTAGGTCGACCGTAGAAGAAACAGTAAAAGCGGCGATTGCAAAAAAGATGGTGTCTGTCGGCTTTTCGGCTCACGGATATACATTTTTTGATACCTCCTATTGTATGAAAAAAGAGGCTTGCAAGGACTATACAGAGTCGGTACACGCCGCAGCGGAAAAGTACGATGCTTTGATACACGTATTTCTCGGTATGGAGAAGGATATGCAAGCTGGAGATTGGATGCCCGATATTGACTTTGACTATATAATCGGTTCGGCGCATTATATAAAAAAAGATGGGGTTTACATTCCCGTGGATGAAAGTGCCGAACTAACTGAAAATGCCATAAATGAGTATTTCGGCGGAAACTGTATGGCGTATGTTAAAAGCTATTATGAAATGGCGGCAGAAATACCCGAAAGGACAAATGCGGATATAATAGGGCATTTTGACCTCGTGACAAAGTATAATTATCCGAATAAATATTTCGATGAAAACAGCTCTGCATACAGAAATGCTGCTTTGGAAGCACTGGATGCGGTCTCGAAAAAATGTTCTGTGCTTGAAGTAAATACCGGTGCCATATCGCGCGGCTACAGACCGGAAGCGTATCCGTCAGATTTTATATTAAGAAGAGCCAAGGAACGCGGAATGAAAATAATCCTTTCAAGTGACAGTCATGATTGTAAAAATCTTTGTTTCGGATTTTCCGAAGCTGCGGAAAGATTAAAAAATATCGGTTTTAAAAGCAGGGTGATTATGGGCAAAAACGGATTTGAAGAGGTGGATATAATGCAGTGATGTCCTGCGTGTTTGTTCATTAAAATGTATTTTTTCAAGGTACGGGTGCATTGCATTCGTTTTGTCGGAAACTGTCGAAGTTTATAACCTTTCCGTGATGAATTATTTATATCGTTAAAATTGTAGGGGCGACCCCCGTGCGGTCGCCCGTTTTTTATGTTATATTTCTCTCCTGCCTTCTATCGCTTTGGCAAGGGTTATCTGGTCGGCATATTCCAGGTCGCCGCCCACCGGTATGCCGTAGGCGATTCGGCTTACCTTAACTCCGAATGGCTTTATAAGCTTTGATATGTACATAGCCGTGGCTTCACCCTCTATGCTGGGGTTGTTTGCCATGATTACTTCCTTGAAATTTCCGTTTGCGATTCTGTGTACAAGCTCTTTTATTTTAAGGTCATCGGGTCCTATGCCGTCCATAGGCGATATGGAACCGTGCAGAACATGGTATAATCCGAAATACTCACGTGTTTTCTCCAGGGCTACCACATCCTTAGGCTTGTCCATAATGCACAGAATACTGCTGTCACGCCGCGGATTTGAGCATATTTCACACGGGTCGGTTTCTGTGATGTTTTGACATACGGAGCAGTAGTGAATCTTGCTTTTCGCTTCCGTAATGGCATCTGTTATTTCTTTTGTTTCCTCTTCCGAAAGAGATAAAATGTAGTATGCCATTCTTACCGCACTTTTGCTGCCGACACCCGGCATTTTTCGAAATACATCTATAAGCTTTGAAAATGATGTTGTGTATAGCATTGTGAACCTCCGATTTAAATCTTATTTTATTCAGCTGCGATAGATATGAAAAGGTTTCTTTAATCGTTGCCGAAGGCTTTAAGAATTTTATGTAATAAAACCTGTTAAGTGTCATTATACCAGGAGAAAAAATGCTTGCTTGCAAGGGCATTTTTGCGACGCCGTCAATAGACACGGCGGTCACACGACCGCAAAAAGCCGAAGGCTTTAAGAATTTTATGTAATAAAATCTGTAATGTGTCCATTATACCGGGAGAAAAAATGCTTGCTTGCAAGGGCATTTTTGCGACGCCGTCAATAGACACGGCGGTCGAATGACCGCAAAAAGCCGAAGGCTTTAAGAATTTTATGTAATAAAACCTGTTAAGTGT
>CAYRGA010000150.1:0-3430 GCA_964423705.1 uncultured Oscillospiraceae bacterium | reverse complement strand
TAAAATGAGGTATGCGTATGATAATTTTAGGTATAGACCCCGGATATGCCATTGTCGGCGTGGGGGTGATTCAGTTCGACGGCAACAGATTCAGAGTAATCGATTATTTCGCGGTAACGACCGAGGCGAAAACCCCGTTCGACCTGCGTCTTAAAATGATATACGACGGAATAAACGAGGTGATAGAAAAGTATCATCCCGACCACATGGCGATAGAGGAGCTGTTCTTCAATGACAACGCCAAAACCGCAATAGGCGTGGGACAGGCAAGGGGTGTAATAGTCCTCAGTGCCGTAAATCACGGCGTTAAGGTGTTTGAATACACACCGCTCCAGGTGAAGCAAGCCGTGGCAGGCTACGGCAGAGCGGACAAAACACAGGTTCAGCAAATGACCCGTGCTCTGCTAAAGCTCAATGAGATTCCGAAGCCCGATGACGTGGCGGATGCCCTGGCTATAGCACTGTGTCACGCACACTCGTATAACGAAAACACCGCAAAATACGGTCTGCTCGGAATGTAAAGTTCCGAGCAAGCCGTATTTTATACAAATATCTCGGCAAACGGCAGAAAGTACCGTTTAAAAAGTCATGCGCGCATTTACTTGCGCAGGATTGTCGCCGAATGCAGAACCGATATTATCAATACTCCCACATCAGCGAAAAGTGCGAGCCATATGGGGGCGTTTCCGAATGCTGCGGCTATCATAACCGCAAATTTTACCAGCAAAGCAAATATTATATTCGAATATATTACACGCATGGTGTACCTTGCCAGAGCTATAATTTTCGGTATCGCCGTAAGGCGGGGATGTATAAGCGTGGCGTCGCCCGATTCAAGCGCGAGTGCATTTGTGCTTGCCGCCGATATTCCGAAGTCTGCCGCTGTAAGTGAGGGTGCGTCGTTTACTCCGTCACCCACATAAGTTACAGCTCTGTGAGTTTGCTTGATTTCCTTTATTCTCTGAGTTTTGTCAGTCGGCAAAAGACCGCCGAAACCATGTATTCCACCTATCTGAGCACAGGTTTTTCCGACTGCTTCATCACTGTCACCGGAGAGCATGTATACATCCTTGATTCCCATAGAATTAAGCATGCTCAGTGTTTTCCGTACATCCGGTCGTATCTCATCGGCAAGCACTATAGCACCGACTAGGGCGTTTCCTTCGCATACATATATATGTGCATTAATATTTATATCATTTTTAATTCCGTTTTCTTCCAGTAGCTTCCTGTTTCCGGCAATTATCTGTCTGCCGTTTACACTTCCTGCAATACCCTTTCCGAAAACCTCATTTGTGGTTTCCGCGGTCGGAACTTCTCCCTTGTAATACTTGCATATCGCCTTTGCCATCGGATGAGATGAATGTTTTTCAAGTGCACATGTGTATGCCAGAAGCTCGTTTTCGCTCATTTGACCTGTTATTATTACCTTTTCCACAGTCAAAGCTCCCGTCGTGAGTGTTCCTGTTTTGTCAAAGGCTATGCCGTCTGTTTTCGCAAGGGTATTTATAAATTTCGAGCCTTTAATCAAAACTCCGTTTTTGCTTGCCGCTCCTATTGCACTGAAATACGCAAGCGGTATGCTTATAACTATCGCACAGGGGCAGGAGGCTATCATAAAGGTAAGTGCTCTTTTAACAGCATCTGTAAAATCGGTAATTTTAAAAGTTAGTAATATTACAGCCATAAGAAGCGCCGTTATAATAACCGCCGGAGTATATATCCTTGCAAATTTTGTGATGAATTTTTCTGTGTTTGCCTTTTTTTCCGAGGAGCGGCGTACGTAATCCTTTATTTTCGCCGCAGTGGAATTGCTGTAGTCTGCGGTTGCCGTACATATAACCGATGAGGAGAGATTTATATATCCTGCCAAAACCTTGTCACCTGCTTCGAGGGTCGACGGGATGCTTTCTCCGGTAAGGTTGGATGTGTTAAAATCGCTGTTGCCCTTCGTTATCTGTGCATCCGTACACACCTTATCGCCGGGTTTTACCAGGAAAACGTCACCGACCTTAAGCTGTTCGGCATCGATTTTTTCGCCGAGCTCATTGTACGCGATGTCGTCGGTGAGTGTGATAAGCTCATCTACCTTTGACTGCGACTTGTCAACAGCATAATCCTCTATGATTTCTCCTATGGTGAATAAAAGGGTGATAAAGTATGCTTCCGAGTATTCACCCATGCATATCGCAGCCGCTGCGGCTATCAATATAAGTGTAGTTTCGTCAAATTTCAGCTTAGCAAGTGATTTTATTCCTGTTTTAAAAATAGAATACCCGCAAATTAAAACAGCGATAATTTGCGCTATAAATGCAATTTCGCCAAGTATAAACGATATCGCAAAAACCGCTAGTGAAACCAAGTATATAATATAATTCGGCTTTTCCGCATGCTCATGCGAATGACCGCAGCAGCAATCGCCGTGTTCGTGCTCATGTTCATGCTTATGCTCGTGGTGACATTCACCGCAGTGGTCGTGTCCGTGTGCACAACATTCTCCGTGCTTGTGATGCTCATGTCCTTCCTTATGGCAGTTCATGTCACCATTACATGATTTTTTATTGTGTTCGTCCATTTTCTTCACCCTTTCCGATAGTCCCTATGCGCTTTACGGCGCAAATACAGGTTATTTGTATTGCTCCTCGTTTATGTGAACAAGTCCTTCGCCGTAAATATGAAGGATGTGAGAATCGTTTAAGGAATAGATTATCGATTTTCCTTCTCGGCGGCAGGTGAGGATATTTATGTTTTTTAAATATTTAAGCTGGTGCGATACAGCCGACTGTGACATTGCCACAATGTCGCATATGTCGCATACACATAAATCCTTATTCGCCAGCGATTGAATGATTTTAAGCCTTCCCGGGTCGGAAAATGCTTTGAAAAACTCCGCCAGCTTTTCGAGCTGCTCCTGCGCAGGCATGTTTTTGACGATATCGTTTATGATTTGGATATCGTTGTGATTGTGATTACATTCCGCATTTCTCATTTTGGCACCTCACATTAATATATGAACAAATGTTCATGTGTTAATGTGAGTATAGCATATTTGATTTTTGATGTCAATACTTTTTGAAGTAAAATTTAAAAATTGTTGTCATCTGTAATAAAATATAACTAAAATCGAAAGAGCGTTATAACACAAAAAATATTTAACCCAATAAAAAATACAATTTTTACAAATCTCCCCACCCTTTTACTCAACGAAAAAGCGCCCCGAACACGGAGCGCTTTTTCATTTTATTCTTATTCAATTTAATTTTCAACCGAAAATCCTATTTCAAATCTCCCTCGCACATAGGCGTAATGTTATCGAAGTCGTCGAGCAAGAAAGCCTTTACATCTTTTGCGCCTACGATATCGAACGAAGTAGGCACGGCAACTTCGTTATTTGTTTTATCGGTTGCAACGCTTACGTTAATGCACTCAT
>CAYRGA010000149.1:0-3480 GCA_964423705.1 uncultured Oscillospiraceae bacterium | reverse complement strand
GTAATAATAGTCGTACTATGCGATTTTTTAATGCATATGTCGGCTGACAGGAATTTGTCTTATGTAAAATATAGTGGAGGCATCATGAAAAAATTTAAAATTGCACTGTTGGTATTTTTGTGTGTTTTGATTGTTGCCGCGGCGGTTTTGGGGATATGGCAAAGGGAAAATATTTTTTCTTTTGTGAACTCTCTGCGCTATTCCGAAACGGAGATTACCGCCAAGCTTGATGACAACAACAAAAAAATGCAGAAGCTTGTGGAAGATACTGATTACATAGAGATACGCGGAGGTCTTACCGAAGAAGAAGAAAATGCGCTGAAAAACAATGAGATTTCGGCAGATGATGCGGTAAAGCTGGTCCGCGGACAGACTACGCTGGAGGAAATCAAAACCTCAAAGACTCAGGAGCAGCCGACGGACGGACAGGCATCGCCGCCGGTTCAGCAGACAACGCCGACCGAACCACAGAAACCTGCGGAGCCTGAGAAGGAGCCCACAAAGGAAGAGGTTATGAAGGATAATGTTTCGGATATAATCGCACAGCTTTATGTGGTAAAATCCGATTTTGTAAATCGTCTTAACGGCATAGGTGCGAAGGCTTATGAGATATACAAGGCAAACGGTTCGAATAAGGAATCGCTTACATCCATAGCGGAGGGCTTTGCTCCGGAGATAGGTGCATTGGAATCCGAGTGTGACGGTAAGGTGAACGAGCTTCTCGCACAGCTTAAAACCGAGCTGGAAAAGGGCGGTGGCGATTTGTCGCTGGTCAGCGAAGTGAAACAGTATTATTATAATGAAAAAAGTTTAACAAAGTCATATTACCTTAATAAGTATATGAATTAAAAACAAAAAACAGGAGGAAGTAAGGCATGAGAATTTTCAAAAAGACACTGGCGTTATTACTTAGCGTGCTTATGCTTGTGAGCGTTTTGCCCACAGTTTTTGCAGATGTGTCAACCGGTGACTTCAGCGATTTCCCTACAGGCTGGTCTAAGGAAGCAATGACAGCCGCTGTAAACAACGGTCTTATGGTAGGAAGAGCCGACGGAACCATCGGCCCCGGTGATTACTTGACCAGAGCAGAAGGCGCAGCTATTATAAACCGCGCATTCGGCGCTACGGTAAAGGCGAGTGTTTCGGCTTTTACCGATGTGAACGAATCCGATTGGTTCTATAGTGAGATCGCGAAAGCGGTAAACATGAAGACCTTCGTGGGTAACGGAAACGAGCTTTTCTTACCAAATGAAAATATCACAAGAGAGGAATTGTTTACGGTTATTGCGAGAGCAATGGTACTTTCCGAGCAGAATACAGATGCTTTGAAGGTGTTTTCCGATGCCCGTGAAATATCCGACTGGGCTGAGCAACACATTGCGGCACTCGTGTCCAAGTCTTACGTAAACGGTGATGATGTCGGTACATTAAGACCGCAGAGCTATGTCACCCGTGAAGAATTTGCACAGATGATGCATAATATCTTCAAGACATACATAAGCACTTCGGGTACAGTTACCAAGGTCGGAGCTGACTGTGTTATGATCAGAACCCCAGGCGTTACATTGAAGGATGTAACCATTGAGGGTGACCTTGTGCTGGGCGACGGCGTTGGCAAAGGCGATATCGTACTTGACAATGTCACCATTAAAGGCAGACTTCTCTGCCGCGGCGGTGAGGGAAGTGTTAAGCTTACCGATACATCCGTAGGTGAGAATGTAGTTGTATATGATGTCAACGGCACAGTAAACTTCCTTAACTATGAAGATGAAGAGCCCTTCAAGGGCTGTGTGCTTCATACTCCGGCTACCTTCCTTAAAAAGGATGATAAGAAAAAACCAAGTGGCGGCGGCGGAAGTGGCTCGTCAAGCTATACTTACAGCGTAGAACATTATTTCCAGAGCGCTACAGACCTTGCGGTTTATGAACGTGATAATACCTACGATAAATTATTGTCAGCAAGGAAAAACGATGACGTTGTATATACGCCCCAAGCGGTGACGGGATTTAACGTTAATAATACTATGAGTACCCTTAACGGAACGAATAACGGCTCGCTGGTGTTAAAGGTTTACTATGACAGAATAGACGTAATCGTTACCTATAACGGCACGCAGTATACTTTGAAATACGGTCAGAAGCTCTCGCAGAATCAGAGCTTGATAGATGCCATGAATGCATATACCGCAGACGACGGATATTCACTTGATGGATGGAATACCGAAATCGACGGAAGCGGTACTGTGATTACAAATGATTATATTGTTACTTCTCCTGTTACAATATATCCTAAACTTAATGTTATTAATTACACCATTACATACGAACTGAATGGTGGTACACTTGAGGGAACTTACCCTGAAAACTATACTGTAAAGGATGAAGTTACACTTCCTACACCGAAAAGAGACGGTTATGTTTTCAAAGGTTGGTATACCGATTCCGCATTTGCAGATGATAGCTATGCAACTAAAATCACTGTAGGTACTACGGGCGATAAGACATTCTATGCGAAGTGGGAGCTTAAAGATACTACTAAGCACACAGTTACTTTTGACGGAGTCGGTTATCAGATTGAAAACGGAAAAGCTCTTTCAACTGATGCTACACTCGTTGGCCGTATGGATGAATACACACCTCCTGTAGGATATAAGAGAATCGGATGGAATACTGCGGAAGCCGGCGGTGGCGAAAACATCGCTGACTACAGCTATGTAGTAACCAAAGATATAACCATCTACCCTGTTTTGGAGCCGATTGAATATACCATCACCTATGTGACATACGGCGGTACGATTACAGGTACTTATACACAGAAGTATACTATTGAAGATGCAGTAACTCTGCCTACGGCAGTTACAAGAGCCGGATATGATTTTGCCGGTTGGTACGATGATCCGTCATTAAGCGGTACAAAGGTAACGGGTTTTGCTGTAGGTCAGTATGGTGATAAGACATATTATGCCAAATGGACTGAACGCACTGTATACTATACCGTAACATTTAAAAATTGGGACGGAACAGTAATAGGTACTCCTCAGCAGGTTAAAAAGGGCGAAAGCGCCGTAGCACCTGCTGCACCAACCAGACCGTCAGCAGACGGATATGATTATACATTCGATAAATGGGATACAGCATTTACAAATGTAACAAGCGATTTGACGGTTACAGCCGTATATACTCGTACACCTATAACCTATACTATAAGCTATGTATTAAACGGCGGTACAAATCCGGAGGGTGCACCTGCAAGTTTCACCGTTGCAAGTGCAGATATAACACTCCCCACACCGACAAGGAACGGCTATGACTTTGAAGGTTGGTTTACAAATGCAGAATATACAGGAACGGCAGCGACTGTAATTGCTACCGGCACAATAGGCGATCAGACCTTCTATGCTAAATGGAAAGCTAAAACCGTTACTCCCGAAACCGCAAACCTTACATTTGAACATGACACGGTAGCGGCAGACGGAACGG
>CAYRGA010000148.1:0-3663 GCA_964423705.1 uncultured Oscillospiraceae bacterium | reverse complement strand
CATTACACCGGAACGCTCACAAACATAAGACCTTCGGACGATACACATTATTATTTTGAAGGGATTGACAATAATGCTTGATGTTTTAAAAAAAGAAAAATTTATCGGACTTTTAAGAAATATCCCCATCGAAAAGACAGAAAACATTCTCTGTGCCATGTACAGGGGCGGAGTGAGAATATTTGAATTTACATATAATCCATCACAAAGGGACACCGTCAAAGACGTTGCTAGGCAGTTTGACACAGCACGTGCCTACCTCGGAGATGACACCGCACTGTGTGCGGGAACCGTTGTATCGGCTGAGCTTGCACATGCTGCCATAGCTTGCGGTGCACAGGCAATAATATCACCGAATATCAATCCGGAGCTGATTGAAATTGCAAAGAAAAACCATGTAATTTCCATTCCGGGAGCTTTTACGCCAACCGAGATAGCCTATGCCTATGACAAAGGGGCAGACATCGTGAAGGTATTCCCTATCCTTCCGAATAATATTGATTACCTAAAAACTGTTATGGCACCTCTTTCGCACATCCCGTTTATAACGACGGGCGGTGTTAATCCCGACACCACAGAAGCACTTTTAAATACCGGTGCAATAGCCGTCGCCGCAGGAGCATCCATATTAAAAAAAGAGCTTGTCGACAGTGATAATTATGAAGAAATCGAACACTTGGCATGCTTGCATACTTCAAAAGTCAAAAATTTTATTCACTGTTAATACACATAACAAAAGGACTTGCTGTTTACAAAGCACAAACAGCAAGTCTGTTAACTTTTTCATAATCAAAATCCAAATTGATGTTCGCACGTTAAATCGGCAGAATTTAAACATTTACTGTTTTGTATTTTTCAAAAGTCTTACATCGAAGCTACCGAGCTTATGAAGTCCGATATTTCCGCCTTCAATATCTTCAAATTCGTTTGAATACTCGATTAATTGCTCTTTTCCTGAGTAGTTTTCGATAAAAACATAAATATTTTTGTCATCCTCTCGGGTATGCACCGTAACACCTTCAGGCAAGTCATAGGCTTTGATACCGTTTTCCTTTATGAGCATTTCAAAAAATCGCAGAGCAATTCCCCTGTATCACGGCAGGCTATGTAATATGCCATCCCCATACCGTAATGATTCACCGTAATTGCCGGATATCCCTTATATAAATCACCGTCATAGACAGCCATAGTTTCCGCCGTCGACAGCGACAAAAGCTCACAGTAATCAATCGCCGCATAGCTTTTAAGGTTCATGGTAACGCTATTTTTCTCACCCTTATACAGTGAATCGATTTCATCGGCGGTGATGCCGAACACATCCTTAAGCTTTTCTCCGGGAAAACCGCCCAAAAAGCACAAATCATTTTCGTTTACATATGCGGTGGCATAGGTGGCAACGGCCGTCCTGCCGTTTAAAGCATAACTTGTTATTTTGTCGATAGTTTCATTTGACACCGAATGGAGCATGGGCAAAATCAAAAGCTTGTATTTTGAAAAATCAGCATCTGCACCGATAACATCCACATTTATTCCGCATTTCCAAAATTCTTTATAATGATTTGTACATATTCTTTTGTATTTTTTGTCTTTATTTATAAAGCCGCTTGCATTTTCAAGTGCCCAGCGTGCCGAGAAATCATACACAACCGCGACCTCAGACTTCACCGTGCTTCCGCAAATCTCATCCGCTTTTTTTAAAAGTTCTCCGACCTGTTTCACATCGTTAAAAACGCGAGTGTCTCATCTGCCGTTATGGTCTGTTACCGCACCATGAAATTTTTCTGCACCTCCCCTGCCCTTGCGCCATTGAAAATACTGCACACTGTCACTTCCGTGAGCGACAGCCTGAATGGAAGACAGTCTGTGCATGCCGGGGCGTTTAAGTTTACATACGGGTGCCCGGTTGGTAAGGCTTGGTGTACTCTCCATAAGCAAAAACGACTTACCGTGTTTTGAGCATCTGTGTAAATCATGATGGAAGGCTATGGAGTACGCTTCAAATTCATCTCCTCGGTCACTGTGCCAATCGGGGTATGAATCCCATGATATTACATCCAAATACTTTTGCACATTTTGTTAAGTTAAATGAAAGTTGAGACCTTGAACTCCTTATGGTATAATGGTTTTACCCCTAAAACCCATACCTCCCTGAAAATCAGAGTACCTTGACGGAAAAACAATTAAGCAAATCGCCGAAGAAAACGGAATCAAAGAAACAACCGTAAAGTTTCACAATCATAATATCTACAACAAACTCGGTGTAACCAACAAAAAGCAACTGCTTCGCCTTGCGGCGATGTATTTATGTGAAAAATAAAAAATATTATACACTTTAACCCACCAAAAGAGTTACCTTTACGAATATCAGCTTTATAGTGATAAGCATTTTGCACATTTTTTGATGTGAAAAAATACTTTGCTTTTTAATTTTTATCCATTGTAAATTCAGTGAAAAAAAGTTATCATAGATATATCGTGTAGCTCAATGCGTAAGTCCGGATACGGATTTACGCATTATTTTTTTGCCGATTTTTCGGCGGGAGCATCACAGTATACGAATATTTTGGAGTATTTTATATGTAACAAACAAATCAAAGCTTTCCGGCAACAGAACGGGTCGGTACACTTATGCGTAAATACGCATTACCATGCGTTATTTCTCTGTTGGTCGGCGCACTGTACAACATAGTCAACCAGATATTCATAGCAAACGCATCATATCTGGGTTCTTACGGAAACGCCGCTAACACTGTCGTATTCCCACTCACCGTAATCGCCGTTGCTATCGCCGTAATGATTGGCGACGGCTGCTGTGCTTTTGTGAGCATATATCTGAGCAAGAGCCAAAGTGACAATGCCGGTAAAAGCATAGGTAACTCTATCATCATGACTGTGGGCACAAGTATAATTTTAACCGCCGTTCACCTGATTTTCGCAAATCAAATCATAAATATGTTCGGCGGAAATGTAAACGAAGAAACCTTTAAGCACTCGAAAAAATATTTTTTTCTGGATTTCCGTGGGCATACCCTTCTACATGTTCGGTCAGTCGATGAACCCGATAATAAGGGCAGACGGAAGTCCTAAGTTTGCCATGATTTCTACATTAACGGGAGCGGTTATAAACATAATCTTAGAGCCGATTTTCATCTTCATATTTAAATGAGGAATGATGGGCGCGGCAGTCGCTACCGTTATAGGACAAATCGCCACGGCTTTACTTGCGATAGGCTATTTATTCAAAACGAAGACAGTCAAGCTCACAGCATGCGACTTTAAGCCATCGTGTGCAATTATACACCGCACGCCGGTTTTGGAAATTTGCAGTTTTCTTTCTCAAATCTCTCTCGTAGCGGCAATGTCAGCTATAAACAATATGATAAAAAAATACAGTGCCGTTGATGCCATCTTCGGTCAGGTGGAATATGCACAAATACCTATGGCAGTGGTCGGCATCGCAATGAAATTTTTCCAGATAATAATATCAATCGTCGTCGGAACCGCAGCCGGATGCATACCGATAGTAGGCTTCAACATAGGCTGCGGACAGAGAAATCGTGTTTGGAGTCAGCTTCGCACTTTTTCTGCCGATATTCTTCGGTCTTGACGGTGTGCTGTATTCAATGCCCGTATCCGATATACTCACCTTCGTTATTTCACATG
>CAYRGA010000147.1:0-3671 GCA_964423705.1 uncultured Oscillospiraceae bacterium | reverse complement strand
GATTTTACAGTGAGTATCTCCTGCAATGTGTAAGCCGCACCGTAAGCTTCAAGTGCCCAAACCTCCATTTCACCGAATCTCTGTCCGCCGAACTGAGCTTTACCTCCGAGAGGCTGCTGAGTAACAAGCGAGTACGGACCGGTACTTCTTGCATGAATCTTATCATCAACAAGGTGATGCAGTTTGAGATAGTACATATATCCGACAGTTACAGGACCGTCAAACGGATCTCCTGTTCTTCCGTCGTAAAGGACGGTCTTACCATCCACATTTTTACCTGCCATTTTAAGTGCTTCGCAAATATCTGCCTCTGTGGCACCGTCAAATACAGGAGTCGCTATTTTCCAGCCAAGTGCCTTTGCGGCGTAGCCGAGATGAACTTCAAGCACCTGACCGATGTTCATACGCGAAGGTACACCGAGAGGATTAAGCACAATCTGAAGCGGTGTGCCGTCCGGAAGGAACGGCATATCCTCCTCCGGAAGAATACGCGATATAACACCCTTGTTTCCGTGACGTCCTGCCATTTTATCGCCGACAGAGATTTTTCTCTTCTGAGCGATATAGCATCTTACCAGCTGATTTACACCCGGTGCAAGCTCGTCACCGTTTTCACGTGTAAATATCTTCACATCCACTACGATACCGGCTTCACCGTGAGGTACTCTAAGGGAGGTATCTCTTACATCCCTTGCCTTTTCACCGAATATTGCACGGAGAAGTCTTTCTTCGGCACTAAGCTCCGTTTCACCCTTAGGTGTAACCTTACCTACCAATATATCTCCTGCTCTGACCTCGGCACCGATTCTCACGATACCTCTGTCATCGATGTCCCTGAGTGCATCCTCGCCGACATTGGAAATGTCACGCGTGATTTCCTCTGCGCCGAGCTTTGTATCTCTGGCTTCGCACTCATACTCTTCTATATGAATCGATGTAAATACATCCTCTTTAACCAGTCTTTCATTAATTAAAATAGCATCCTCGTAGTTATAACCTTCCCAAGTCATAAATCCGATGAGAATATTTTTACCAAGAGCTATTTCACCGTTTGAGGTAGACGGACCGTCGGCAATGATATCGCCTTTTTCAACTCTTTCGCCGTCATTTACTATCGGGCGCTGGTTAATGCAGGTACTCTGGTTTGAACGCAAAAACTTGGTAAGCTTATACACTCTTATGTTTCCGTCGTCCTCTTTAATCTGTATTTCATCAGCTCCGACTCTTACTACGGTTCCGGCTTCCTTTGCAAGGACACATACACCGGAATCCTTGGCTGCCTTATACTCCATACCGGTACCGACAATCGGAGATTCGGTCTTAAGGAGCGGCACTGCCTGACGCTGCATGTTTGAACCCATGAGAGCACGAACCGCGTCATCATTTTCCAAGAAAGGAATCATTGCTGTTGCTATTGATACTATCTGTCTGGGCGATACGTCCACATAATCAACCTGTGACGGAGCAACCTCAATAAACTCATCACGATATCTTACAATAACCTTCGAGTTTACAAATGTACCGTCCGGATTAAGCTTTTCACTGGCAGGAGCAACCTTATAGTTATCCTCGATATCTGCCGTCATATACTCAACTTCGTCTGTTACTGTAAGGGTATCTTTATTAAACCTTCTGTACGGTGCTTCTATAAAGCCGTACTCATTTATCTTCGCATATGAAGCAAGTGAGTTAATAAGACCGATGTTAGGACCTTCAGGTGTTTCTATAGGACACATTCTGCCGTAATGAGAATGGTGAACGTCACGCACCTCAAATCCGGCTCTTTCACGGCTAAGACCTCCGGGTCCGAGAGCCGACAAACGTCTTTTGTGTGTAAGCTCGGCAAGCGGGTTGGTCTGATCCATAAACTGCGAAAGCTGTGATGAACCGAAGAACTCTTTTATAGCACTTACAACAGGTCTTGAGTTAATAAGTCCCTGAGGAGTTACAACATCAAGATCTTGAATGGTCATTCTCTCGCGAACCACTCTTTCAAGTCTTGAGAGACCGATTCTGAACTGATTCTGCAAAAGCTCACCGACTGCGCGAAGTCTTCTGTTACCCAAGTGGTCTATATCATCCGTGCAGCCAAGACCGAACATCAAGCCAAGATGATAGTTAATGGATGCCAAAATATCATCATTTATTATGTGCTTCGGTATAAGCTCATCTATTCTTTCGGAAATTGCATTTTTGATATCTTCCTCACTCTCAAACTCATCCAAAATTTCGTTGAGGACACTGAAACGTACCTTCTCGGTTATATCGAGCTCCGATATATCGAAATCAATGAAATCCTTGATATCTACCATACCGTTGGAGAAAATCTTAACTTCTTTATCTTCAATTTTTACATATACTACATTAACTCCGGCTTTCTGGATGCTGTCTGCCATATCCGAAGTGAGAACTGTTCCGGTGGTTGCCATAATCTCACCTGTCGACGGATCGGCTACATCTCTGGAAAGCTCCTGATTTCTTATTCTGTTTGCAATAGCCAGCTTCTTATTAAACTTGAAACGGCCGACCTTGGATATATCATATCTCTTAGCATCATAGAAAAGAGAATTGATAAGTGTGGTGGCACTTTCCACCGTAGGCGGCTCGCCCGGACGAAGCTTTTTGTATATTTCTATAAGAGCTTCCTCGCTGTTTGTCGTCAAATCTTTCTCCAAGGTGGTGTCGATTGTAGCATCGTATCCGAAGAGCTCCTGTATCTCTGCATTGCTGCTGTATCCGAGCGCACGAATAAGCACAGTGACCGGCAGCTTTCTGGTTCTGTCTATTCTGACGGAAAATACATCGTTTGAATCCGTTTCATAT
Organism: uncultured Oscillospiraceae bacterium; assembly: GCA_964423705.1. Taxonomy (GTDB): domain Bacteria; phylum Bacillota; class Clostridia; order UMGS1810; family UMGS1810; genus CAKSIN01. Next base: position 848 of record CAYRGA010000147.1, on the reverse strand, counting down.
TCAAGCCATGCACCTCTGTTCGGGATAACGGTTGCATTATACAATTCTTTACCGATTTTATCGTGCTGCATGTCAAAGTATATGCCCGGCGAACGAACAACCTGGCTTACTATAACACGCTCGGCACCATTGATAATAAAAGTACCCGAATCGGTCATAAGCGGGAACTCACCCATGAAAATTTCCTGCTCCTTAACCTCACCGGTTTCCTTATTAATAAGTCTTACCTTTATTTTGAGCGGTTTGGAATATGTAGCATCACGAGATTTACATTCCTCAATTGAGTACTTCGGATGCTCATCAAGATAATAATCGTCAAACTCCAAAACGAGATTTCCCGAAAAATCACAAATAGGAGATACATCGTGAAGTACCTCTTTTAAACCTTTCTCGATGAACCAATCGTATGATTTCTTCTGCACCTCAATTAAGTTTGGCATTTCAAGAACTTCTTCAACTTTTGAATAGCTCATTCTCTCATTTTTGCCAAGCATGATAGGATGTGGACGTTCCATCAAATTAATCACCTCATAATTATTATTGCAACCATGTATTCACTCATTGTAAAATAACCGTAAAAGCTGTGCTTTAAATTATTATTACCAAAAATTTCCGCAAATATGCTACATAAGTAACATTATATTGCACAAATTTAAACTTGCAAGAAAAGATACAACTGCAATTTATAATAATACCACAAGCCCTAGATTATGTCAAGGGCAAAAAGCAAAAAAATATTTTTTTAAGAAATATTTTTGATATAATATTAATTGCAGAAATTATAAATTTAATAAGACAATCCCAAATTTTGTGTAAAGTCTTGAACAGACCTCCGAAATGGTGTATGA
>CAYRGA010000146.1:0-3702 GCA_964423705.1 uncultured Oscillospiraceae bacterium | reverse complement strand
CTCGCGACGTTCACCTTGGCAAGGTGACGCTCTACCACTGAGCCACTCCCGCATACTGTATTCCTAAGAACAGAACATATTATATCAAAATCAAGATGGTTTGTCAATACTTTTTATGTAATTTTTGATGATTTTTTATTTTATGTTTTTGGATTTTTTGATTTGGCATACATTTTTACGACACACATCAAAAATAAATTTCCCGGAGCGTTAAAACACGCACACCACCGAAGTGATATGCGTATTTTGAGTTTACATATTGTCCATGATGCTGTCGGCTATTGAGCCGAGGGTTTTAAACATATTGCTTGTTTGTCTTTTTATTTTTCTGTGCTGTTTATCGTTAATGGGGTCGGCGAGTATGCCGAGCGCGGCACCTATAACGGCACCGGCAAGTATTCCGCTTGCGAAGCCTTTGAACATGAGCTTTACTCCTTTCGGGATTTGAAATTTCGGAAATGTTATCTGCTTAAGTCTACAGCATAATCGGAAGTGCCGATTTCATGGCATCGTTTACAAAGTAGCCTTGAGCATGTGCACACACAGGGCATGAAAGCGGTGCCGCAGGTCCGGTGTGTATGTGACCGCAGTTTGTACATACCCATATGGTGTCGGTATCGGATTTATAAAGTGCTGAGTTTTTAAGTGCATCCGCAAAGATTTTAAATCTGTCTCCGTGACCGCGCTCTATGGTGCTTATGAGATAAAAAGTATTTGCGATGGCGTTAAAGCCTTCTTCCTTGGCGATATCGCCGAAGGATTTATAGATGCTTTCGTATTCTTCGTATTCATTTTTAACTGCCGCATCAAGATATTTTGCCGTTGATTCGTATATATTCACGGGATAGGCTGCATCAATGTCAAAATTTGAGTCGGTAACCTCTTTCAAGTGATTGTAAAATACCGTGGCGTGAGCCTGCTCTTGTGCGGCTGTGTAGTCAAAAAGCGAAGCTATGGCGTGGTGTCCCTCACTTCGTGCATGCAACGCCGAAATGTTGTATCGGTTTCTCGCCATACTTTCGCCCGCAAAAGAGCGCATCAGATTTATTTTTGTTTTGCTTGAAGCTAAATTCATAAGTAAAACACCTCCGTTTATATTATAAATAAACGAAGGTGTTTTATACTAGTTTTTATTTAATTCAAAAAATTTTTTCATCAATTCACGCGAAATGGGTGCGGCTATGGTGCCGCCCGAGGAACCGGCGTATTCCAATACGACACTTACGGCTATTTGCGGGTTATCGTATGGGGCAAAGCCGATAAATACGGCGTGGGTTTTTGTTTCGTCTTCGTCGGTTTTTTCGTTTTCGGCAGTTCCTGTTTTTCCGCAAACCTCTATACCGGGAACAGCTGCTGCACTTCCCGTGCCGGATTTGACGGCTTCGCACATAAGCTCCTTTATCCTGCCTGCTGTCTTTGAGTCAAGGCATTTTTTCATTTCGGATGGCTTTGTATATTCCAGTGCATAACCCGATGAGGATATCTCGGATACGAGGTAAGGTCTCATCATAATACCGTCATTCGCTATCGCCGAGGTGATGAGAGCCAAGTGAAGCGGGGTTGTCAGAGTTTTTCCCTGACCTATTCCCGTTATGGCACGTTCGGCAGCGGACATATTGCTTTCACTGAAACGGCTTTTGTTATACGGAAATTTAAAATCGATTTTATTGTTGAACATGAAATTTTCGGCTGTATTTAAAAGCATTTCATCCGTCATTTTCGATGCTTCTGTGGCAAAATATACATTGCTGGACTTTCGGAAGCCTGTCAGAAGATTTGTATTTCCGTAATATGCTTTACCTGAATTTGCAATATCTTTGTCACCGAAGGTTACATAGCCCTTGGAGTCGTTCACGGTATCGTTTTCCATGTCGTTTTTCAGCATTGCGGCTGTTGTAAGCACTTTAAATGTAGAGCCCGGCGGATAAAGTCCCATCGTCGCCCGTGTCAGAAACGGAGAGCTTTCATCATCTGTGAGAGTGCTCCAGCTGTCGGCAAGAGCATCCTCGTCGGGATTGAAGTCGGGCTTGCTTATCATTGCCAGGATTTCCCCGGTTTGAGGATTCATGGCAACTACGGAGCCGTTATATTTTTTCATTAATTCGTCCGCTTTCTGCTGAAGCTCATGGTCAATGGTCAGCTTTATGTCATTTCCGCGGCTTTTCTTCCCGGAAATCATATTTTTTAAATTCGATAGGCTCATTATACCGGTATTTCCCAAGAGCTCGTTATTGTACGCCGTTTCAATCAAGCTTTTGCCGTAGGCGGATGAAGAATAGCCGATTACGTGAGAATACAGGTTTTTATACGGATATATTCGCTTTTTCAATTCGTTTTTTTCATCGGCTTTGTCCGCTGAGCCTTCATCCGAGTTTTCACTTTCGGCGAGGACAACGCCGTTTCTGTCGTATATACTTCCGCGTATTATGTTCATTTCCCGCACTGCGTTGCGCTGGTTAAGATTGCTCTGTGTATAATCGTCGCGGTAGTGTAAATCTATCACCGTAAGATACACGATGAGTGCCATAAACAGTGCACTGAACACTATTAACATGTGTGTTATTTTTTTGTTATTCATGCTATCTGTATGCCTGACCTTTCTTAACGATTGAAACGACTGAACCGAAATATTCGCACAGCTTATCGGTCGTTTCTTTGCTTTCGTGAGTTTTTACCGAAAACGTCAGCCTTACATTGTCCGAAAATTCCTTTTCTTCGGGCACGGCATTAAAATTTTTAAGCATGTATTCTGCGGTCGCAAGCTGAGAGTATGGGAGGGACATTTCGTATATATCGCATTTTTCCATAGTCACAATTCCTGCTTTATTCAGTCCCTGCTTCGCCGCCTCGGTATATGCACGCACAAGGCCGCCTGTCCCCAGCAGTATGCCGCCGAAATATCTGGTGACGACGCACGCAACATCGGTTATACCTTGTTTATCCAGCATTTCAAGTATGGGCAGCCCCGCTGTTTTTGAAGGCTCACCGTCATCGGTATATTTCTTTGTACCGTCGTTTAGGATATAGGCATATACGTTATGCTTCGCATTGTAGTGCTGTTTTTTGATTTTTTCTATAAAAATTTCAGCTTCTTCTGACGATTCGATATGACATATATTGCATATGAATCTTGATTTTTTCTCGGTTATTTCGGTGGTGGCGTTGCCTGCCACCGATATGTACTTGATGTTTTCGGTCATAATTTTGCCTTCCAGTCAGAAATGTGCCGTCTTATTTTATATTTAATAAGACGGCATATTCGTTAAATGTATTTGTGTATCGCTTCGGGAAGCTCGGATTTATCGGCGCTTATGCATATGGTAAATCGTGTGTCGGATTCCTTTCCGAGCTTGTCAAGACTCTGTATGAAGTCTGCCAGACCGTCCTTGTCATTCGGAACGACCTTGAATAAGCTGTCTATAAAGATGTGAGTAATGTCGTAATTCTGAGATAAAATACCATCGATAAAGCTTTTGAACAGTCGGTATGTTTCGGTATCCGCATCGGAAACATCAACCATTCTTGCCGAGTGCTTCACTTCCAGCATATGCCGGTTGTTATTGCATATGAAGATAACGTCGCCGCTTTCATTTTCAACGGCAGTTGCAATTGCATCGAGCATTGCCTTGGTTTTTCCTGAGCCCTTTTTGCCAACAATTAATTTTATCATCCTGAATTCCTCCTTAATAGTAGGTTATATAC
>CAYRGA010000145.1:0-3709 GCA_964423705.1 uncultured Oscillospiraceae bacterium | reverse complement strand
GAAGAAATGACGGAACCTATATCAAATTTGATGAAAATGCAGCAGTTATTATAAAAGATGATAAAAACCCGAGAGGTACTCGTATATTCGGACCTATAGCTCGTGAGCTCAGAGATAAAGAATATATGAAGATTTTATCATTGGCACCGGAAGTTCTGTAGGGAGGTGGCAAAACATGAAAAATAGAATTCATATTAAAAAAGGCGATAACGTTTTGGTTATTTCCGGTAAAGATAAAGGAAAAAAAGGTAAGGTTTTGTCAGTAGGTGTTAATAAAAGAACAGTTATTGTAGAAGGCGTTAACATGGTAACAAAGCATACCAAGGCTAGAAGAGCCGGCGAAACAGGCGGCATTATTCATCAGGAAGCTCCCATCTATGCCTGCAAGGTAATGCATATTTGCGATAAGTGCGGCAAGCCCACAAGAATCGGTTATAAAATCATGGGTGATGGCACCAAATCAAGAATGTGTAAGAACTGCATGGAAGTTTTAGATGACTAAAGTTACAGAGAGGAGGATTTTCGCACATGACCAGTATGAGAGCGAAATACGAACAGGAAGTCAGAAAAGCTCTTATGGAAAAGTATGGCTATAAAAGCCCAATGCAAATTCCAAAGCTTGATAAAATAGTAATAAACATCGGCGTTGGCGAAGCAAAAGACAATGCAAAGGCACTTGAGTCTGCAGTTACAGATTTGGCTGCTATAACAGGTCAGAAGCCGGTTATAACAAAAGCTAAAAAATCTGTCGCAAACTTCAAAATCAGAGAAGGCATGAACCTTGGATGCAAGGTAACACTCCGCAGCGATAAGATGTATGAATTTTTGGACAGATTATTCAATGTTGCACTCCCGAGAGTAAGAGATTTCAGAGGTATTAATCCGAATGCTTTTGACGGCAGAGGCAACTATGCATTAGGTATCAAGGAACAGCTTATATTCCCTGAAATCGATTATGATAAAATTGATAAAATCAGAGGTATGGACATTATCTTCGTTACAACTGCACATACCGATGAAGAAGCAAGAGAGTTGCTTACGTTAATGGGCGCTCCGTTCATAAAGGCGTGAGAGGGGGTATATCACAATGGCTAAAAAAGCTATGATTTTAAAGCAGCAGAAACCGCAGAAATATAAAACTCGTGAATATACCAGATGTAAAATCTGTGGAAGACCGCATGCATATCTGAGAAAATTCGGCATTTGCCGTATATGTTTCAGAGAGCTTGCTTACAAGGGTCAGATTCCGGGTGTTAAAAAAGCAAGTTGGTAAAATACAGCAGTATTGAATTAAAAAAGGAGGTAGCACAATGCAAATTACCGATCCAATCGCTGATATGCTTACACGTATCAGAAATGCAAATTCTTCAAAACATGAATCCGTAAATGTGCCTGCTTCAAAACTCAAAGTTGAAATCGCTAGAATTTTGAACGAAGAAGGTTATATCAACGGATATGAAGTTATAGAGGACGGATTACAGGGCGTAATTAAGATAAATCTTAAATACGGCGCAAATAAGCAGAAGGTTATTACCGGTTTACAGAGAGTTTCAAAACCGGGACTCAGAGTATATGCCAATAAGGAAGAATTACCGAGAGTATTAAAAGGTCTCGGAATCGCCATTATTTCTACTTCAAAGGGTATAATGACCGATAAAGAAGCAAGAAAGCTCAACGTGGGCGGCGAAGTGTTAGCATTCATTTGGTAATTACTCGAATTTTCAGGAGGTGAAAAAATTGTCACGTATTGGTAGAATGCCTATAGACATCCCTGCCGGTGTAACAGTCCAGGTAGGTGAAAACAATGAAGTAACAGTAAAAGGACCTAAGGGTACTTTGACAAAGGTTCTTCATAAAAATATGTTAATCAAAGTTGAAGGTAATCAGGTTATAGTTGAAAGACCGAATGACTTGAAGGAGAACAGATCTCTTCACGGTCTTACAAGAACACTTATAAACAACATGGTTGTAGGTGTAACAGAAGGTTATCAGAAAACATTACAGATAAACGGTGTTGGTTACAGATGCCAGAAACAGGGTAAAAAGCTTGTTCTTTCTTTGGGATATTCACATCCGGTAGAAATGGAAGACAGCGACGATCATACATTTGAGGTTCCGGATCCGAATACAATCATTGTAAAGGGTATCGACAAGCAAATCGTAGGTCAGGTAGCCGCTGTTGTAAGAGAAAAGAGATTGCCTGAACCGTATAAGGGCAAGGGTATTAAGTATGCCGATGAAGTAATCAGAAGAAAAGAAGGTAAAACCGGCGCTAAGAAATAATCCGGAAAGGAGTAAACGATAATGATTAGTAAGAAAAGCAGTAATGCACAGAGAATTAAAAGACATTATAGAGTAAGAAAAAATGTTTCCGGTACTCCTAATCGTCCGAGACTCAACGTGTATCGCAGTCTCAGCAATATATACGCTCAGATTATTGATGATACAACCGGTAACACCTTGGTTTCTGCGTCAAGCCTTGACAAGGAAATAAAAGAAAAGCTCGGATACGGCGGTAACAAGGCTGCTGCAAAAGAAGTAGGTATTCTTGTTGCAAAGAAAGCTGTTGAAAAGGGTATTAAAACCGTTGTTTTCGACAGAGGCGGTTACGTTTACCACGGCAGAGTTCAGGAACTCGCTGATGGCGCCAGAGAAGGCGGATTGGAATTCTAAAAAGGAGGTAAAAAGCTTTTATGGTAAGAATTAATGCAGACGAATTAGATATAAAAGAAAAAATCGTTAACATCAATCGTGTTGCTAAAGTTGTAAAGGGCGGTAGAACCTTCAGATTTAGTGTTCTTGTTGTAGTTGGCGATGAAAACGGCCATGTCGGAGCCGGTACAGGTAAGGCTGCCGAAATTCCGGATGCTGTAAGAAAAGCTATTGATGATGCTAAGAAGAATATGATTACTGTTCCGATGGTTGGTACAACAATAGCTCACGAGATAATCGGTGAGTATGGTGCAGGTAAAGTGTTACTGAAGCCTGCCGGCGAAGGTACCGGTGTTATCGCCGGAGGATGTGCAAGAGCAGTTCTTGAGCTTGCCGGAATCCGCGATATAAGAACAAAGTCACTTCGTTCAAACAATCCTCACAATCTTGTAAACGCAACAATTGAAGGTCTTAAGAATCTTAAGGTTGCTTCTGAAGTAGCTGCTTTAAGAGGCAAAACAGTAGAAGAACTGTTGGGCTAATTGAAGGTTAAGCGTTTAAATTTAATAGGAGGATATAACAAATGGCTAAAATTAAAGTTACTTTAGTTAAAAGCACAATCGGCTGCAAGAAAGACCAGATTGCAACTGTTAAGGCTTTGGGATTAAAGAAAATCAGAGATGAAAAAATATTCGATGCCACACCTCAGATTAAAGGTATGGTAACAAAGGTAAGCCACTTAGTCAGTGCAGAGGAAATTAACTAAAAGGAGGTGCCTTAGATGAAATTATTTGAACTTACTCCAAGCGTTGGTTCCACTAAGGATTCAAAAAGAAAAGGCAGAGGTCACGGTTCAGGTAACGGTAAAACAGCAGGTCGCGGCCATAAGGGTCAGAATGCCAGATCCGGCGGCGGTGTAAGAGTCGGTTTCGAAGGCGGACAGATGCCGATTTACAGAAGATTGCCGAAACGTGGTTTCACAAATATTTTTGCTAAACAGTATGCCGAAGTTAAATTGGCAGACCTTAATAAATTTGAAGATGGTGCTGTAGTAGAT
>CAYRGA010000144.1:0-3738 GCA_964423705.1 uncultured Oscillospiraceae bacterium | reverse complement strand
AGCATTTTCAGCCGATTTTTCCTTGTGGAACATTTCCGATGCTTCTCTGGGCACATCGGAGAACATCTTCTTTGTATCAACTTCGGGCGAACTCTCATTCTGCCATAGGTACATAACCGTCGCGCTTCTGGTGCACGGTGTATCGGCTTCAAATTTTGTTTCGGTTACCATGGCCTTTTCGCTCGCCCATACAGCCGCATCGTAATAATAGTCGGATTCCGACACATCTGTAAAGCTGTTTTTCGCTGCCGCCTTCGGAGAGCCCGAAGCACGCCAAAGGAAGGTCAAAATCTGCGCACGTGTGCATGTGTCATCGGTTGAGAACGTATTTGCAGAAGTACCCGCCGTGATATTTTGAACTACAGCCCGGTTTACTGCATCTGCATAACATGCATTTGCCTTCACATCGTCAAAATCAGCTTTTTTATTTCCGGGAATGTTACTGTCATCTTTTTTTGTTTGCATCATTTCCCGGCATGAGGATTTTTTCCACCTGCGGATTCTCGGAATTCAGCGCAAGCTTAATCGTTCTTTTAATATAACCGGTATGATTTTCGGTTGCCTCTTTTTTATCAAATTCATCCCATGAAACCTCTGAGCCGTTTACAACCGCCGTATTTATTCCGTTTAAAAGCTTTTCCTTGGTCGTATCATTCGTAGTGCTGACTTTCTTTATATATTCTTTTATCGCAGCCTTATCCGCTTCGATATTCACTCTATCCTCGCTTTTATACGCAGTTTCGCCGGTAATCTTGGGTATTTTAACGGTAACACCTTCTTTTTGGGAGCGGTCACCGCATACGAAATTAGCATTACAGTCAATATAGCCTTCTTTTTCGGCTGTCGCATTATGTATACGATAATCATCTTCTGTATAAAGTGTCGCTTCGGTTTCGTTTTCCTCGGGAATGATATATTTCTTCAACAGCTTAAGAAATTCGTCGGCAGTCATATCGTTGCATACCTCGAAGCCCTCCACGTTGATGTATATATTTGAAGAATCCCTCGCATCGCGAACCGCCTTTACGGCAGCCTGAAGCTGTTCATAAGCGGTACCTGCAGCAAAAACCGTACCCGTCGCTGTAAACACCTTACAAAAAGCCAAAATAATAATCAACAGTTTTTTGCTTTTAACATTTTTGTCCTCTTTTCTTATACTTAATATATAGGCATGCTTACATTCGCTTTCCGTTTAGTTCCGTGCAATAAAATATTGTATCGGAAAGCGAATGTAGTTTCATTTAAAAGAAAAATCTTAATCACGAACAGGGGAAACATCTTGATAATTTATGGCCATTATCTGACCCATATAGGTATTGAAGAATGGGAGGGGTCCTTCTTCAACACTCTTTCCCGCAAGGTCGAATGTATATTGCAGGTTATATCGTCTGCCTGTTACCCAGATGTATTTGCCATCTAAAAATTTGCAGCTCTTAGATATATAGGTATTATCGTATCCGCCCCATGTGTCTTTTTCCATATTATACACAAACTTATGCGGAGCAACCTGATACCAGCCGAGAACATTATCATCAATAAGATTATCGTTAAGTGCAGAGTTTACGTCACTCTGTGTCCATTCGCTCATGTTTACATTACTCTTTCGGCTGAGTGTAAAGGTTTGGGGCATAACCATGGTGCTGTTTAAAATCTGTTCTTCAAGCTGCTTTAGGGAGTCATGCATTGCAGTAGTATACTCATTAAAGTCCATCATAGGGAAGTTTGCGGCTTTGAAGGCTTTTTCCGTTGCATAGTTAATATAACATTCCTTGGTATTAAACCATATTTTTGAGTATCCGTTTCCGCAATCTTTTTGTATAACGTCAACAGTAGCACCTTTTTTGGCTTCTGCCACCTTTTCGCCACCCGCTGAGGTTAATATTTGAGCGGCGCCACTGCCTACATTGACTTCGGCAATATCGGTTATAAGCGGTTTTTTCACTTCAGCAAGCTGAAGGATTTACATGCTTCGCATCAACGTAATACAAGCCTTTTTTATAGTAAATTTGATAATATCAGTTTTTCGGTGTACTGTCAACAATCGGGAAGGTTTGATTTATCTTATATACACCCGATTTTACATAGTCGCCGATGTCCGGTGTGGTTTTTACCATAAGAGAAGCAGTTGCCTTACCTTTTCTCTGCAAGTGAGGCGTATTGTTTATTTGATTATTTATATCCAAAAGATAGCAGTATTTACTCGGAATGAAGTAAACTCCGCTTTTCCAGCTGCCATACTTTATTCCGGCTGATGCCCAGCAGTTTACCCCTGTACCGCTACTTAAATCAATAACTCCGAGCGACCAAACAGCAACCCACTTATCGTTATATCCGACTACATCAAATTCGGTTGTTGTCATGCAATAAAATGCAGTGTTTGCTTCTCCCTTTGGTTGCGGCACTACGGGGTCGTAGCCTATAGCTTTTAAATCCGCAAGTCGTCTTTCGGGATAATTTTCCGTTGAAGCTCCCGGAAAGAAAGATGCGCAAACAGCGGTAAGCTTACCCTCATCGCCGACATGAATTATGGCTCTTGCCACAATCGGAAGTGATGACGGGCACTCATGCATTCTCCATTCTTTGGGAAGTGATTTTCTTGTATCTCAATTCTTACCGGTCTGAGCCTTTTTTCGCCGTAAAGGTAATCCTCAAGAACATTCATATCAATATCATGACCGTATTTCACAGGCTCGAAGGGTTTCGAGGGTGTTTCCTTTTTCCAACATTATTTTAGAACCGCACGCTCTGGCAGTTTCCGTAACCGGTATGCTGTAAGAGCATGTCACAGTGCCGATAGTGTCGCCAATTTTAAAATCTGCGGCGAATACGGCTGTGCTGAATAACATTAGTGTACATAATACTGCTGTTAAAAACTTTTTTCTCATGGCATTTCCCCATTTCTTTTTAAGGTTAATTTTTATTTGTATACATTATATACCGTACACCGATGTACGATTCAAGAGTTTTTTGTAATATTTTTTAAGTAAAGGGGCTATGATAGAAAAATCTAATTTACAGAAAAAATCTCACACTCTTAAAAGGCGGTTGCATAAAATTCGTAACCGCCATAAAAAATTCCATTATTAGATTTTAACCCCGACCACTGACAAAGAGCAAAAAAACAACCATGCCTTACGGCATGGTTGTCAGAAAATACAATAAATTATTTATTGATAGAAGATACGACACCTGAACCAACGGTTCTTCCGCCTTCACGGATAGCGAATCTCAAACCTTCTTCGATAGCGATAGGAGTGATGAGTTCAACTTCCATTGTTACGTTATCGCCGGGCATGCACATTTCTGTGCCTTCAGGTAACTTAATAACACCTGTAACGTCAGTTGTTCTGAAGAAGAACTGAGGTCTGTAGTTATTGAAGAACGGTGTATGTCTACCACCTTCATCCTTAGTAAGAACGTAAACTTCGCCCTTGAAGGATGTGTGCGGGTGGATAGAACCGATTTTAGCCAAAACCTGTCCTCTTTCGATTTCGTTTCTCTGAACACCTCTTAAGAGTGCACCAACGTTATCTCCTGCCTGAGCCTCATCAAGAACTTTTCTGAACATCTCAAGACCTGTGATAACAACTTTTCTAGCTTCATCTGTAAGACCAACGATTTCAACTTCGTCGCCAACCTTAGCGATACCTCTTTCAACTCTACCTGTAGCAACAGTACCACGGCCTGTGATTGAGAATACGTCCTCAACAGGCATAAGGAACGGCTGGTCTGCCATTC
>CAYRGA010000143.1:0-3814 GCA_964423705.1 uncultured Oscillospiraceae bacterium | reverse complement strand
CTATTATTACAATTATACATATACATTTTACACTTTGACTGCATTTATGTCAATAGTTTTTATTCATTTTCAAAGTTTTTCATAAATAATTTTTATTATTTTGTTACATTTTACATGATACACTCCGAAAAACGATGACACACACATCAATGTGTGCCTCAGGAAGGTTATTTTTCTGCCAAAGCTGCACGTCTGCCTCGTCAAAACGATACTTTGAACGGAAGGTTTTGGCATTGCCCTCTGAGCCGAAGAGAATCACTCTCTTGTCAAAGGTAGCAAGACCTTCGGTCTGCGTGGGTCTGCCGACACCGGTGAACACATCCAGAGTTATACGGAAGAAGAACTTAAGGTCTGCCGAATAATAACCTCGGTTAAACTGTACCGGTTCCACATCGGAATATATCCAAATTATCTCCGATTTTTTGCATTTTACATTGATAGCTCTGTCCAAAAGACTTTGACCCGCTTCGGTAAGATATACACGTATATTTTCTATGCACTCCTTGTCGCGGCACGAATCATAAACTTTTTTTGTTTCAATGCAGGAATTGCCGCCGTTTCCGCTTGCGCCGCATGGATTGCAGCCGGAAAGTGTTTTTTCGTTCATAATGACTCCTCCCAAAAATACATTATTGATACTTCATTATATAATATGTGTATTTAAAAAAAAGAGTGATAAGGATATAAAACTTTTGTGATTAATTATTGTAATGTATGAAAAAGCGATTCTGCCGAGTTCACAATTTCTCCCAAAAAATCAAAATATTTTTAAATTTAGCTATTGACAAATTCATTTTTTGGGTTTATAATTTTTAAAAACAAAGAAAGTGTGTTTCGTTAATGGCTAATTTATTTTTTGCAGCTGAATATTACTATTATTATCTTTATTCATACAATTTTGAATAAGGATGATTGTGCTGCTTCCAAATAATTACCCATAATTGTAATTTTTAAGGTTCATCGGTATAATCTCCGATGAACCTTTTTGTTTATAAATTTTTATATATCGGAGGTAACTGAAATGATTGTTGTATTAAAAAGCAATGCAGATGAAACAAAAAAACAAAACCTGATAAAATGGCTGGAGGAAAAGAAACTGTCCATCCACACAAGTGAGGGCAAATATCAAACCATTCTCGGCTTGGTGGGAGACACTTCCGGCATCGATACCGACCTCATTATGAGCTTGGATATCGTAGACAACGTAAAAAGAATATCCGAACCGTTCAAAAACGCAAACAGAAAATTCCACCCCGATGATACCATAATCGATATAAACGGTGTGAAAATCGGCGGCGGAAACTTCGCCGTGATAGCAGGTCCATGCTCTGTGGAATCCGAAGAACAAGTCATCGACATTGCTGTAAAAGCACAAAAAGCCGGTGCTAAGCTCCTTCGCGGAGGTGCCTTCAAGCCCAGAACCTCTCCTTACGCCTTCCAGGGCTTACGCGCCGAGGGCATCGAGCTTCTTTTAAAGGCAAGAGAAAAAACAGGCATGCCCATAGTTACCGAAATCATGGATGCATCTCATCTTCCGCTTTTCGATGAGGTTGACGTGATCCAGGTCGGTGCCAGAAACATGCAGAACTTCGAGCTTTTAAAGGTACTGGGAAAAATTCATAAGCCGATACTGCTGAAGCGCGGTCTGGCAAACACCATGCAGGAGCTCCTCATGAGTGCCGAATACATCATGGCGGGCGGAAACGAAAATGTCATTTTGTGTGAGCGCGGCATCAGAACCTTTGAAACATACACCAGAAATACACTGGATGTATCTGCCATACCACTGCTCAAGGAGCTTTCCCATTTACCTGTAATCGCAGACCCGAGCCATGCAACAGGTCTGGCACGGCTGGTAGAACCCATGTCACTTGCCTCTGTAGCGGCAGGCGCAGACGGTCTTATGATAGAGGTACATAACGACCCGGAAAACGCTCTGTGTGACGGTCCGCAATCCTTAACACCCGAAAAATTTGCAAAGGTTTCGGCGAAAGTCAACAGCATGAGAAGCATATTGAAATAATTCTGAAACGGAGGCAAAATCAATGACTATAGGTATTGTAGGACTGGGACTCATAGGCGGTTCCATGGCAAAGGCATTTAAATTCTACACGGACAGCACTGTTTTGGCTTACGACAGGGATGTAGCAGCTATTAAAAACGCTGAGCTTGTATACGCAGCAGACGGCGAACTGACCGATGAAAATATAGGAGATTGTGACGTCATAATCATAGCACTCTACCCTAAGGCAACCGTTGACTTCGTACTTAGCAAAGCGGCTCTTTTCAAAAAAGGTGCTTTGGTTTTTGACTGCTGCGGAATCAAACGCCCCATATGTGCGCCATGCTTTGAAGTCGCTGAAAAGTACGGATTTGAATTTTACGGCGGTCACCCGATGGCCGGAACTCAATTCTCCGGTTTTAAAAATTCCAGAGAAACCATGTTCAAAAATGCTTCCATGATAATCGTTCCAAGGTCTGCCGACGACATCTACAAGCTGGAAGATATTAAAGAGCTTTTCACTTCCATTGGCTTTAAGGCCATAACCGTGACAGACGCCGAAACGCACGACCGCATAATCTCCTACACTTCACAGCTTGCGCACGTGGTGTCAAACGCATATGTCAAAAGTCCTTCAGCGAAGGTGCACCGTGGCTTTTCCGCAGGAAGCTTCAAAGACTTGACACGTGTAGCAAAATTAAACGAAGATATGTGGACAGAGCTTTTTATTGAAAACGGAGATTTTCTGGCAGAAGAAATAGACAGAATCGCAGACGAAATGAAAAAGTACAGCTCTGCGATAAAAAGCAAGGATGCCGCCGCTCTTAAAGCACTCTTAAAAGAGGGCAATGAGGCAAAAGACCTTTCGAAAAATTAATTTAAACAGCAAAATGTTCCCTTAGCCTAAAAAGGGAACATTTTGCAAAAATTTATTTCATCGTTCCTACATGCTCATCGAAGGTTTTGGTAAATATATGACTGCCATCCTTTTTACTTTCATCCGTATGGTAGTATAAATAATCATTCGAATCGGGAGCAAGTACTGCCTGCACGGATTTAATTCCGGGGTTGCATATCGCACCGGCCGGCAATCCCTTGTATTTGTAAGTATTGTACGGTGAATCGAGCTTCAAATCCGAATTGTATACCTTCTTTGCATTATACATACCGTCTGTTATAGCGTAAACCACACATGCATCTACTTGCAAAAGCATATTTTCCTTCAAACGATTATCGATAACACCGGCAATTACGGCTCTCTCGCTGTCAAGCTTCGCCTCCTTTTCAACCACGGAAGCTTTCGTTATTATCTCAAACACATTATCGTAGGAGTCGCTCAAGGTTCGGTATCTTTTATCAAACTCACCGAGCATACGGTCTATGACCTCATGTGCCGAGGCTGTGGTATAGAACTCATATGTACTCGGAAACAAAAAGCCCTGGAGCTTGTATTTATATTTACCGTTCGGTATACTTGCGATAAAGTCATAGCTGTATTCGTCATTCAGTGCACCGATAAAATCATCGGCTTTTAAGAAGCCTGTCTTATCAAACAACTCTGCGATTTGCTCTGCCGAATATCCCTCAGGAATGGTTATACTGTATGTCTTTTTAGCACAGACATTTTCAGCGATGGTTTTCACTATATCATTTATCGTCATGTTTCTTTGAATTTTAAATATACCGTAATTCAGTTTGTTGTTGTATTTTCCTGTTTTCACCTTATACAAAAAGATGTATTTGCTTTTTATAAGCTTATTCGATTTCAATATATCGGCAATTTCCAAGGTTGACGAACCCTCAGGTATGGAA
>CAYRGA010000142.1:0-4096 GCA_964423705.1 uncultured Oscillospiraceae bacterium | reverse complement strand
CATATAAGATAAATTTTTGCATCAAAACGGAGGAATTATTATGGAATGGCTGAAATTTACCATATACACATGCGCTGCCGGCATAGATGCTCTGTGTTCATATTTATATGACATAGGCTATAAAAGTGTCGAGATAGAGGATTTTGATGAATTTAACGATTTCTTGGAAAACAATTCAAAATATTGGGATTACGTTGACGAGGAGCTTGTCAATCAAAAAAAAGGCGAAACAAAAATAATATTTTATATAGAAAATAACAGCTCGGCAAATGATGAAATAGCTAAAATAAACTCCCTTATTTCCGAGCTTAAAAGAAATGACACCGACAAATCTTTCGGAAGTCTTAAAACGGAAATAACGGGACTTAACGAAGAGGACTGGGCAAATAATTGGAAAAAATATTTCAAACCCATAGAGGTCGGCGAAAAAATACTTATTCAACCGGAATGGTGTCCTTATGATAAATCGACCGACAGAATAGTTTTTACCGTCAATCCCGGAATGACCTTCGGTACGGGAACACATGCCAGTACCAAAATGTGCATCCGCGAATTGGAAAAGACGGTAAACAGCGAAACAGTCCTCTTGGATGCAGGATGCGGCAGCGGAATTTTATCTGTAATTTCGCTTATGCTCGGAGCTGAAAAAGCTGTCGCGGTTGACATTGACGAAAACTGTATTCATACAGCATACGAAAATGCCGAACGGAACAAAACGGATAAAAATAAATATTTTGTCTATTCCGGAGATATTGTTAATGATGATGAACTGTTTAATAAAATATCGGATGTAAAATATGATGTCATAGTCGCAAATATCGTAGCTGATGTTATCATTTCATTGCTTCCTTTAATAAAAAAATTAATAAATAAAAACGGCACTTTTATATGCTCTGGTATAATAAAAGAGCGTCTTGAGGATGTAAAAAGTGCCATGGCAAAAGAAAACATCACTCCTTACAAAATATGTGAGGAGGACGGCTGGAATGCCATCACATGTAAATTTTAAAATTTATTAAAAATTTATAAAATTGCTTGCATATCATGTATAATATATGGTATAATTATAAAAGTGACAAAAAATGTCAGAAAGGAACTTTGATAATGCATAGATTTTTTGTTGATACATCATGCATTGATAATGATACCATTACAATAACGGGTGATGATGTACAGCACATTTCAAGAGTTTTACGTTTGAAATGCGATGATTTACTTGAAATCTGTGATACCTGCGGAACAGACTATTTATGTAAAATTGCATCTGTTACAAAGGATACGGTGATTTCAGATATTATAAAAAAAATTCCCACATGTACCGAAAGTAACCTAAATATCACACTGTATCAGGGAATACCGAAGGGTGATAAGCTTGAATACATTATTCAAAAAAGTGTGGAGCTCGGTGTGAACAGAATAGCTCCGGTTGCCATGAAGCGTACTGTGGTTAAGCTGAAGAATGCTTCTCTTAAGACAGAAAGACAGCAGAAAATAGCACTTGAAGCGGCAAAACAGAGCAAACGCGGAATAATACCGAAAATCAGCTGTCCCGTAAGCTTTGAAGATATGCTTAAAGAAATAAAAAATTCTGCCGATGCTTTAAATATTTTGGCATATGAAAATGAAATGCAAAATAATATTAAAGATATATTGACAAATAACAGAGAAATTAAAAATATTAATATCATAATCGGTCCGGAGGGCGGATTTGATGACGATGAGATAAATTCCGCAAAAGAAGCCGATATTAATATTATAACTCTCGGACCACGGATTTTAAGATGCGAAACAGCACCGATTGCAGTGATTTCCGCTGTAATGTATGAGCTCGGTGATTGGACGCGCATATGAGGAGATACATTTATGAATAATAAAGATAATAAGAAAAAAATTAAAAATATATCTTGCGAGCTTCACTCAAATTTAATGCTTGTAACCACCGTTATTTCAATGGTTGTTTTTGTTGTTTTGATGCTTATATATATGGGAATGAGAAATCCCGCCCTTGTTTCACTGGCTGTAAATTCGGCTAAATACGGAAGTGTTGCAGCTTGGATTACCGCTGCGGCATTGGCATACAGCTCAATCAAAAAACATTCAAAATATTATTTGGAATACATCATATATTTGATTGTCGCAGGATTTGTACTGGTATTTATGTTTAATGTTCCTTTTTCCATGGTATTTTTAAACAAGCACCATATAACCGATTGGGCGCATAAATCCTTAATAGTTCTCACTGCGGCAAACAGCATTTTCTTTATTGCAAGTGTTATCTGCCATGCGGTATTTGCAAACAATAAAAAGAATTAAAGGAAATTTCACATATGAGGATTCTTATACAGCGAGTAAAAAATGCATCCGTTACCATTGACGGAATTTGCAAAAGTAAAATAGAAAAAGGCATTTTGGCTTTTGTAGGTTTTTGCGAAGATGATAAAGAGAATTTTTTATTGCCTATGGCAGAGAAGCTTTTCGGACTGAGGATTTTTGAGGACGAAAACGAAAAAATGAATTTATCTCTTTCGGATATTGACGGTGAGCTTATGGTGGTAAGTCAATTTACACTGTATGCGGACTGCCGTAAAGGTAAAAGACCTTCATTTTCGAAAGCATTGAAGCCTGATACGGCAAACAGATATTATGAATCCTTTGTGGATATATTGCAGAATATTTCTAAAAAAGAGGTTAAAACCGGAACCTTTGGAGCAGATATGAAAATCGATATTTTAAATGACGGCCCCGTTACCATAATGCTCGATTCGGAAGAAATTATTAAAAAATGAATATATAACCTTTGTAAGGATAAAATATATACACTGCTTAATTTTTCGCAGTGTATATTTTTTTTGTTTCGGAGGGAATCATATATGAAACAATTCATTGAAATTGTAGACGTTTTTGCAAGAGAAATATTGGATTCAAGAGGTAATCCCACAATTGAAGCCGAAATTATAACCGACGGCGGATATATAGGCAGAGCCGCCGTACCGTCCGGTGCATCCACGGGAGTACATGAAGCGGTGGAGCTGCGCGACGGCGGAGATAGATTCTGCGGTATGAGTGTAAGCAAAGCCGTGGATAATGTCAATAATATAATTTCGGACAAAATTGTAGGAATGAATGTTCTCGACCAAATTCTAATCGACAAGGTTTTAATCAATCTGGACGGTACCGAAAATAAATCGAATTTAGGTGCCAATGCCATATTGGGAGTTTCGCTCGCCTGTGCAAAGGCAGCCGCAAAGGCGATAGGAGTCGGACTTTATCAATACATCGGCGGCATATATTCACATACACTTCCTGTTCCTATGATGAATATTTTAAACGGCGGTGCTCACGCCGGAAATAATATTGATATACAGGAATTTATGATAATGCCTGTCGGAGCATCAAACTTTAAAGAGGCACTTATGCAATGTACAGAGGTTTTTCATAATTTAAAAAAATTATTAAAGGTGCGCGGACTTTCAACAAATGTCGGCGATGAAGGAGGCTTTGCTCCTTCGCTTGAAAAGGATGAGGATGCTCTTGATATTATATGTCAGGCTATAGAAAATGCCGGATATAATACTTCGGAGGATTTTAAAATAGCTATTGATGCCGCCGCATCGGAATGGACTGATGGAAACGGAGAATATATTATGCCGAAATCCGGCATTAAAATGTCCTCGGACGAGCTTATTAATTATTGGAAAAGCATATGCGAAAAGTATCCCGTTATTTCCATAGAGGACGGTGTCGGCGAGGATGATTGGTCTGCGTGGGAAAAGCTTACAAAGGAACTTGGATCAAAGATTCAGCTTGTAGGTGATGATCTGTTCGTGACAAATGCTCAAAGGTTAAAATGCGGAATTTCAAAACATGCGGGAAATGCAATTTTAATAAAAGTTAATCAAATAGGTACACTCACGGAAACAATGGAGGCTATTCAAACGGCTGCCAGAGGCGGCTATGCATCGATAATATCTCATCGAAGTGGAGAAACGGAAGATTCCACGATTGCGGATATTGCGGTCGCATTAAATTCCGGTCAAATCAAAACCGGTGCACCCTCCAGAAGTGACAGAACATCTAAATACAATCGGCTTTTGAG
>CAYRGA010000141.1:0-4288 GCA_964423705.1 uncultured Oscillospiraceae bacterium | reverse complement strand
CAAAAGTTCAGTATTTATGCCGATTTTCGTAGGTGTCCTTAAATACCTTGTTTAAAGACACAAATGTCAAATTGATTTTATACCTTTAAATTTCGTATTTATATATCCTCCGACGACATTCACAAAACGATTCTAATTTAGTTATAATTTAAACATATATTTTACACTGTTTTTTATTTTTACCGAAAAGAGCATTGACACAGTGAATACTTTAATGGTATATTAATTCATTATAGGAGGCGTTTATATGCAGAACATAAAAGGTGCGATATTTGACATGGACGGAACCATTCTGGACTCAATGCTGTTATGGGAGGAGATAGACATTGCCTTTTTAAACAAAAGAGGCTTTGAAGTTCCGACTGACTACATGTCATCAATTGCCCATTTAGGTGCCATGGAAACCGCCCTTTACACTATAAACAGATTTTCTCTTGATGACAAGCCGGAAGAATTAATAGACGAATGGCAGTCAATGGCAAAAGAACGCTACCCGTCAATGCGTGAAAAGGACGGAATATGCGAATACATGAGCTACTTAAAAGGCAAGGGAATCAAGATAGCCATAGCGACAGCCACCTGTCCCGAACTGGTGAATGCGGCACTTGACGGCAGAGAATTGATGAATTATATAGACATCATCACTACAACAAGTGAAGTGAAGCGCGGCAAGGGTTTTCCCGATATATATTTAAAATGCTGTGAAAAGCTGGACTTAAATCCGAGCGACTGTGCCGTATTTGAAGATATACTTATGGGCATAAAGGGAGCAAAGGATGGCGGTTTCAAGACAGTGGCAGTGTATGACAGATGCAGCAAGGGTGCCGAAAATGAAATGCGCACACTTTCCGACAAATACATATATAATTTTTATGAAATGATGGAATAAAACCACATCGGCAGAGCTGCAAAACACGAATTTTGATTTTTTTAAAAAAATTTTAAAAAATTTCAATTTAGGACTGGACAAAACAAATTTTATGTGATATAATAATTAATGTTGTGATGCTGTCATAGCTCAGTAGGTAGAGCACTTCCTTGGTAAGGAAGAGGTCGGCAGTTCAAATCTGCTTGACAGCTCCAATAAAACACACCGTAATATTACTTTACGGTGTTTTTTTTGATTTTGTTCAATTCTGCAACGCAGCGGCACAATCGTGATAATCATTAATCGCAATGCGATGCGGCAGTATTTGAGTACAAGTGAGTCATCATCCTCAATTCCCTTATGATAAAGTCTAAATTCGTCAATTAATTTGCGAAAAACGCATTGATTTTTTTGTGGATTTATGTTATAATTTGCATTATACATTGATGTATGCGGAGGGATTTTATTTGGCAACTTATACAAAAGAGCAATATACGGCAAAAAAGATTGATTTAATGAAAAAGTGCTTTGACTGTTTTGCAGAAAAAGGGCTTCACGGAACCGGAATAAGAACACTGGGAAAGGAATGTAATTTCAACCCGGCAATGATATACACGTATTTCAAAGATATGGATGACCTCATCATTCAGTCGACGGAATATTGCATGAGCAAGGTAGAAGATGAATTCATGGCAAAGGCACCCACGAATGTTGAAGAGCTGTGGCATTTCATAGAGGAAATCCCCTATTGGACAGCGAAAAAACACGGTAAAAATTACCGTCTCATGTATCAAGTATATACACATCCGAAATACCGTGAATACGGTCAAAAATTCTTCTACGGTGTCGATAAACGCTATACCGAATATGCGAAAATGCTGGAAGGAAAAATCGGTATCCCCTATCAAAAGCTCACTCCGCTTATATTTATACTTATACGCGCTTGCGTTCACTATGCGCTGTTTGAGGATGAATTTTACTTAACATCGCAGATAAGCGTACTTAAAGAAAGTCTTGAACTTTTCGTAATGAAATACAGTAAATCATTCCAATAATAAATATCTTATTTTTTTAGTCATAAAAAGAACTGACTGATTACGCATCGGTCAGCTTTTTTGTTGTATAGCAAATGCGGACAACAGAAGTCATCCGCACAATCAGTAATTATTTATTAAAATTATCCTTCATTTTTTCAAAAAAGGATTTATGCTGTTTATAGTTATTATCATTGGAAGCCTTAGCAAAATCACGGAGAGCATCCTTCTGCTCCTTAGTCAAATTCTTAGGAACTTCAACGGTAGCGTGGATGATCATATCGCCGCGAGCCGAACCGCGCACACTTGGGATACCCTTTCCCTTAAGTCTGAACTCGGTGCCGGGCTGTGTTCCCTCGGGGATTTTATACGAAATCCTACCGATACGTCCCTTTGCGCTTTCATCCAGCACGGGAACATCGACATCTGCGCCGAGTGCCGCCTGTACAAAGGTAATGGGCACATTACAATGCACATCATATCCATGACGCGTGAAGACATCATGTCTTTTAAGTCGGACAGTAACAAGCAAATCCCCGGCCTGACCGCCTTTTACGCCGGCATTGCCGAGATTTCTGTATCTGATGGTTTCGCCGGTATCAATACCTGCCGGGATATCAACATCAACATTTCTGGCGCGTTTGATTCTGCCCTTTCCGCGGCATTTCTGACACGGATTTTTTATAATCTGACCCGAACCGCCGCAATGATTACAAGTCGTCACATTAACCATTTGTCCGAAAATGGAATTAGTGACATTTTTAATCTCGCCGCTTCCCTTACAGGTCGGGCATGTCATTCTGTCTGCCTCGCTCTTGCAGCCCTTGCCGCCGCACTCATCACATTCCTCAACTTTATAAATTTTCAGATTTTTCTTTATACCGAATGCAGCTTCTTCAAACGACAAAAGCACGCTTTCCTCAATATCCGAACCACGTCTGGGACCATTCTTGGCACGTCGTCCACCACCGCCGAAGCCGCCGCCGAAAAACGAGCCGAATATATCGCCCAAATCGCCGAAATCGGCACCGCCCGAAAAGCCGCCGCCATATCCGCCGGCTCCGAAATTCGGGTCTACTCCGGCGTGACCGTACTGGTCGTACCTTTGACGTTTTTCACTGTTACTCAGAACCTCATAAGCCTCACCGGCTTCTTTAAATTTAGCTTCCGCCTCTTTATCGCCGGGATGAAGGTCAGGGTGATACTTCTTAGCTACGCGTCTGTACGCTTTTTTTATCTCATCATCACTTGCACCCTTCTGAACTCCGAGCACTTCATAATAATCTCTCTTATCTGCCATAAATTCACCGCCTTACAACAACCGAAAACACGCGGCACGCACTGTTGCCGCGTATTTCGATTATTTTGATTGCATATGCACGCAGCAATTCAAGCCGCCGCACAAAAATGCTGTCATAAAACGGGGTTTCTCCCCTTTCTTAATGCCTTTCGGCAAATACACATTTTATTTATTGTCATCATCCACAACGGTGTAGTCGCCGTCATAGGTGCCGCCGTTTCCGGCATCGCCCTGAGGCTCCTGCTGTGCACCCTGTGCACCCTGAGGATTGGCTGCCTGATACATCTTTGAAGATACCTCATAGAATTTCTTCTGAAGTTCATCGGTAGCAGTCTTTATAGTTTCTGTATCCGTACCTTCAAGAGCCTTTTTAACATCGGCAATTTTAGCTTCTATCTCGCCCTTGTCATTAGCATCTATTTTATCGCCGAGGTCTGTCAAGGATTTCTCGCACTGGTAAACCAAAGAATCGGCATTATTTCTGACCTCAACCTCTTCTTTACGCTTTTTATCCTCTTCGGCAAACTTTTCGGCTTCTTTAACAGCTCTGTCTATATCCTCATCAGAGAGGTTTGAGCTTGCGGTAATGGTGATATCCTGCTCATTGCCTGTAGCCATATCCTTTGCGGATACATGTACTATACCGTTAGCATCTATATCGAAGCTTACTTCAATCTGCGGAACACCGCGCGGTGCCGGAGCGATGCCGGTGAGCGAGAATCTTCCGAGGCTCTTATTATAAGCTGCCATCTCTCTTTCACCCTGAAGTACATTTATTTCAACGCTGGTCTGATTATCCGCAGCAGTTGAGAACACCTGGCTTTTCTTTGTAGGAATCGTAGTATTTCTCTCGATAAGCTTTGTGCAGACACCACCCATGGTTTCGATACCAAGTGAAAGCGGTGTAACGTCCAGAAGAAGAAGGTCTTTAACGTCACCGGCAAGCACACCGCCCTGAATAGCGGCACCCATAGCTACACATTCATCGGGGTTAATGCCCTTGTGAGGCTCTGCGCCGATAAGCTTTTTGACAGCCTCCTGTACAGCCGGGATTCTCGAAGAACCGCCGACCAAAAGAACCTTATG
>CAYRGA010000140.1:0-4303 GCA_964423705.1 uncultured Oscillospiraceae bacterium | reverse complement strand
AGGTAAGGTTTAATAAATTACTATAGTTTTTAATATTCTACAGGAGGTCAGATAAACATGGCAAAAAAATTTAAAACCATGGATGGTAACAACGCTGCCGCATACTGCGCATACGCTTTTACGGAAGTCGCTGCTATCTATCCTATCACACCATCATCAACTATGGCTGAAGTCGTAGATGAGATGAGTGCAAAAGGCCAGAAAAACATTTTTGGCGAAACAGTTGACGTTGTTGAAATGCAGTCCGAAGCAGGTGCTGCCGGTGCAGTTCACGGCTCGCTTCAGGCAGGTGCTCTCACCACGACATTTACGGCATCACAGGGCTTACTCCTTATGATTCCGAACATGTACAAAATCGCCGGTGAATTGCTTCCTACCGTTTTTCACGTAAGTGCCAGAGCTCTTGCGGCTCATGCGCTTAACATTTTCGGTGATCACCAGGACGTAATGGCTTGCCGTCAGACAGGCTTTGCAATGCTCGCTTCCGGCTCAGTACAGGAAGTTATGGATTTGGCAGGTGTAGCTCACCTCGCATCCATTAAGAGTCGCGTTCCTTTCCTTCACTTCTTTGACGGTTTCAGAACATCTCATGAAATCCAGAAGGTTGAAGTTATGGATTATGACGACCTTAAATCACTTATTGACTGGGATGCACTCAAAGCATTCAAGGATTCCGCTTTAAATCCTGAGCATCCGGTTCTCCGCGGTACAGCTCAGAATTCAGACATCTACTTCCAGGGCAGAGAAGCTGCAAACAAATTCTATGATGCAGTTCCCGATGTAGTTGCAGATTACATGAAAGAAATTTCCAAAATCACAGGCAGAGATTATGCTCCGTTTACTTATTACGGTGCAAAGGATGCAACAAAGGTTATCGTTGCAATCGGTTCTGTATGTGAAACTATAGAAGAAACTGTTGATTACTTAAATGCTGCCGGAAACAAGGTCGGCGTTGTTAAAGTACATCTTTACAGACCTTTCTCTGCAAAGTATTTCTTCGATGTACTTCCCAAAACGGTAGAAAAAATCGCTGTTCTCGACAGAACAAAGGAACCAGGTTCACTCGGAGAACCGCTTTATCTTGATGTATGTAACTTATTCTACGGAAAAGCTAAAGCTCCTGTTATCGTCGGCGGACGTTACGGTCTCGGCTCAAAGGATACCACACCTACTCAGATTGTCGCAGTATTTAACAATCTTGACAAGGATGAACCCAAAAACGGATTTACAATCGGCATCGTTGATGATGTTACCAACCTTTCCCTTGAGCTCCCGGCTAAAGTAAATGCCGCTCCCGAAGGAACTACACGTTGCAAATTCTGGGGATTCGGCTCTGACGGTACTGTAGGTGCAAACAAAGACGCTATAAAGATTATCGGTGACAATACCGATCTTTACGCTCAGGCATACTTTGACTATGACTCGAAGAAATCCGGCGGTGTTACAATGTCGCACTTAAGATTTGGTAAGAAGCCGATTAAATCCACATACCTTCTTGACGAAGCAGATTACATTGCATGTCACAAGCCTGCATATCTGCATCAGTATGATGTCCTCGAAGGCTTGAGAAAAGGCGGTACTTTCCTTCTCAACTGTGTATGGACACCGGACGAGCTTGAAGAAAAGCTCCCTGCACACGTAAAGAAATATCTCGCTGAAAACGACATTGAATTTTATATTATAAATGCTGTTGACGTTGCCGTAAAGGTTGGTCTTGGTCCTAACAGAATCAACATGGTAACACAAAGTGCTTTCTTTAAACTTGCAAAAGTTATAGACTTTGACGAAGCTGTTACACTTATCAAAGCCGCTATCAAGAAAACTTACGGCAAAAAAGGTGACGAAATCGTTAACATGAACTGCGCGGCAGTTGACGGTGCTATCGAAGCCCTCAAAAAGGTTGAGGTTCCCGCTTCTTGGAAGGATGCTGTTGATGAAGATACAGCTGACGATTCAAGACCGGCATTTATCAAGAATATCGTTGACCCGGTAAATGCTCAGAGAGGTAACAAGCTCCCTGTAAGCACATTTGTCGGCATGGAGGACGGTACATTTGAAACAGGTACTTCTCAGTACGAAAAGAGAGGCGTTGCAGTCAACGTTCCCGATTGGGACAGCACAAAATGTATTCAGTGTAATCAGTGCTCACTCGTATGTCCTCACGCAGCTATAAGACCTGTTCTTTTAACTGATGAAGAAGCAGCTAACAAGCCCGAAAACTTTACTACGTTAAAGGCTACAGGCTTTAACGGTCACCAGTTCCGTATTCAGGTATCACCTAATGACTGTCTCGGATGCGGCGTATGTGCTCAGGTTTGCCCTGCTAAAGAAAATGCACTCGTTATGAAGCCTATCGATGACGTTGCAGACATCGAAGCTCCTAACTGGGATTATGCTATGACCATTCCTACAAAGCAGAATGAAATAGATATCTCCAAGAATATTAAAAATTCACAGTTCGCACAGCCGATGCTCGAATTCTCAGGCGCATGTGCAGGCTGCGGAGAAACACCGTATATCAAGCTTATCACACAGCTGTTCGGTGACAGAATGATGGTCGCAAACGCTACCGGATGTACTTCAATCTGGGGCGGTTCCGCACCTTCAATGCCATATACAAAGAATGCCGAAGGCAAAGGTCCCGCATGGGCTAACTCATTGTTTGAAGACAATGCCGAATTCGGTCTTGGTATGGTAAAAGCAAATGCTAAAATCAGAAATACCTTAAAATCCAGAATGGAATCAGTTATGGATATCGTTAAACCTGAGCTTGCAGATGCATTTAAGGCTTGGATTGCAGGTATGGATGATGCTGATGCTTCAAAAGCAGCAGCAAAAGACATCGCCGCTCTCATTAAAGATGCCGATATGTCAAATGCAGCAATCAAAGAAATTGCTGACAGAACCGACTTCCTCGTTAAGCGTTCACAGTGGGTATTCGGCGGAGACGGCTGGGCATACGATATCGGTTATGGCGGTCTTGACCATGTTATCGCTTCAAATGAAGACATCAACATCTTCGTTGTAGATACCGAGGTATACTCAAACACAGGCGGTCAGTCTTCAAAAGCTACACCTACCGGTGCTGTTGCTAAATTTGCCGCTTCCGGTAAGAAGGTTAAGAAGAAAGACCTCGGCATGATTGCTACTACCTACGGTTATGTATATGTAGCGCAGATTGCACTCGGTGCAAATCCCGCACAGGCTCTCAAAGCTATCAGAGAAGCTGAAGCATATCACGGTCCTTCACTTATTATCGCATACGCTCCGTGCATTAACCACGGAATTAAAGCTAAAGGCAACATGGCTAACTCCATTGCCGAAGAAAAGAAAGCTGTAGATACAGGTTACTGGCATCTTTGGAGATACAATCCGGAGCTCGCTGACGAAGGTAAGAATCCGTTTGTACTCGATTCAAAAGAACCTACAGGTAAAGTTATAGACTTCCTCATGGGCGAGAACCGTTATCTCATGCTTAAGAAAGCTTATCCGGACGTAGCAGATCAGATATTTGCAAAAGCTGAGAAAGACCTTATAGACAGATACGAAGTTTATAAGAGAAAAGCACAAGAAATATAATTTCAAAATTTTATATATTTTGCTAAATTTTGGCGGACTTTAACCGGTCCGCCAAAATTACATTATATTGATATGTATTACATGTCATTTTTATACGTAACATAAATATAATAACTACGGTACTATACATATTAAAATTCAGCGTATCAAACTTTTTAAGGCGGTCGATTAAATAAATGAATTCCGATACACAAAAACCAATTAAAAAATCAGTTAAAAAGCGCATAGTCATATCCGTAATTGCTGTCATATTCTTGATACTGGCATTTACAACAGCATATGCAGCAATACAGCTAAACAGCAATACAATATATAACGGCGTATATATCGGCAATACACACGTTGGAAATATGACAATAAAAGAAGCGCAAAATGCAATTGCAGACAAAATTAATAAGACATTCGATACTCAACTTAAATTCAACTGCAATGATACGACCTTTGAAATTTCGGTGGCCGAGCTTGCATTTAAATCAGATTCCGAAAAGCTCGCAAAAAAAGCGTACAAAATCGGCAGATATAAAAACATATTCAAAAGTTTAAAAACGATTATGTCATGCCGCAGACAAAAGTATGTGATAAACTTTGATTTTTCGTTTGACGAAGAAAGACTTATGCTGCTGATCAACGACTCCATTCAGTCATTTGCTGTCGATTCCTCACCTATGACTGCTGAAATATCCAACGGAAAGCTGTATGTATCCAATGCTTGCGACGGTATGGG
>CAYRGA010000139.1:0-4333 GCA_964423705.1 uncultured Oscillospiraceae bacterium | reverse complement strand
TACCGATATTGTGTATGATTTGGCATGCCCTATAGCTCAGAAAAACGGATGTTCCATATATGAGGTTGAGTATAAAAAGGAGGGAGCCGGGTATGTGCTGAGAGTTATACTGGATACCGAGGATGACAGCGAATCATTTATTTCGCTTAATATCTGCGAGGCGGTGAGTCGTGAGCTTAGCGATTTACTGGATGAAAATGACCCTGTTTCCGGTGCTTATATGCTGGAAGTAACATCACCGGGACTTGACCGTCCGCTAAAAAAAGATGAGGATTTTACACGTTTCTCAGGTAAAATGATTGATGTGGGTCTTTATAAGCCGTTAAACGGCAGCAAGCTTTTATGCGGAACTCTTGCGGACTTTGAAAACGGAGTTATAACGCTTGATTGCGACGGTGAGATAATTTCTGTAAATCGAAGTGATACTTCTTTTGTGAAACTGGCAGTAATATTTTAAAAATACAACTTATTTTAAGGTGTGGTCTGAGTTGCTACATCGTGAACAATAATTGTAAGCCTGTGGCTTAATAAACGGAAAGGAATGATTATTAAAATGAACAGTGAGTTTCTTAACGCTCTGGACGAAATTGAAAAAGAAAAAAATATTAGCAAGGATATTTTACTTGATGCCATTGATGCGGCATTAATATCTGCGTATAAGCGTAATTACAACACAAATCAGAGTAATGTGCTTGTAAATATTAACCGTGAAAACGGTGAAGTGAAGGTATATATACAAAAAGAAGTGGTTGAAGATGTGACAGATCCGCTTTCTCAGATATCTGTAGCAGATGCGGCAAATCACAGCGGAAACTATGCGATAGGTGATATAGTAAATATAGAAGATACACCCGCAGCCTTCGGAAGAATCGCCGCTCAAACCGCAAAGCAGGTTGTAATGCAGAGAATCAAAGAAGCGGAACGTTCTTTGATATATGAAGAATTTATGGAGAAGGAGCACAAAGCTGTAAGCGGTGTTGTGCAGAGAATTGAAAGGAAGAACATATATCTTGATATAGGTAAAACCGAAGCATTGCTTGCACCCGGTGAGCAGGTTCCCGGCGAAAACTATAATTTCCACAAAAGAATGATGGTATATGTTACAGAGGTTAAGCGTACAACTAAGGGTACGGTGGTTAATGTTTCCAGAACTCGTCCTGGACTTGTCTTGAAACTTTTTGAAGCCGAAATACCCGAGATAGCCGATGGTATCGTCATGATAAAGAGTATTTCACGTGAAGCAGGTTCCAGAACGAAAATGGCAGTATATTCCAATGACCCGAATGTCGACCCGATAGGTGCTTGCATCGGTACAAAGGGAACCAGAGTACAGGGCATAGTAGATGAGCTTAACGGTGAAAAAATCGATATTGTCAAATACAGTGATGATCCCAAGGAATTTATCACAGCAAGCTTAAATCCTGCTGAGGTTATCAGCTTAGATGTCGATGAGGAAAACAAAGAGGCATATGTTATCGTTCCGCATCACCAGCTTTCACTTGCGATAGGCAAGGAGGGACAGAATGCCAGACTTGCTGCACGCCTTACAGGATATAAAATTGATATTAAAAGCGATGCTCAATAAATCCGAGGTGTGAATAAGTGAGTAAAAACGATACACCTATTAGAATGTGCTGCGGATGTATGGAAAGAAAGCCAAAGGATGAATTTATTAAAATAATCCGTGCAGACGGCAAGGCTTTTATTGATTTGTCAAAAAGGAGAGACGGACGCGGTGCATATGTATGTGTAAATGAAAACTGCATAAAAATTGCAAAGAAAAAGAGAGCTTTTTCAAGAAATCTTAAATGTGAAATTGAAGATAATCTGTATGACGAATTGTTAAAGCTTGCAGACGGGAAGTGAGTATATGGATAAGGTGCTCGGACTTGTCGGTCTTGCCAAAAGGGCGGGAAAGACGTCAAGCGGTGAGAGTGCAGTCAAGGAAGCGGTGCGCTTTGGAAAAGCACAGCTTGTATTGATAGCGGTTGATGCAAGCATTAATACAACTAAAAGTCTTACGGACAGCTGTAAATATTATGATGTTCCGTATTATATATATGGTACTAAGGATACTTTGGGGCATGCCATCGGGCATGAATTTAATGCTGCTTTGTGCATTAATGATGCAGGATTTGCCAATAGTATAGACAGGTATTTGCAGGCGAATATTAATGGAGGTGAAGAATTATGACCGGACCGAGAGTACATGAATTGGGTAAGGACATAAAAGTTTCTAGTAAGGTGCTCATCGAGCTTTTGGATGAATATGGCATAAAAGTAAAAAATCATATGACCGTTTTGGAAATGGAGCAAGCAGATGTGATTTTAACATCATATCTTAACAAATATGATGACGGAAGTACAATTGAAGAATATTATGCTAAGCTTCATGAGGCTGATGAAAAGGATAAAAAGACTGCTTCAAAAGCATCCGAAAAAACAAATAAGATTGTTGAATCGGCTGATGAACCTGAAGAAGTTGAAATTAAAAAAGAGAACACTCAGAAAATTGTCGACACCAGGCAGAACACCGTTGATTTGGATAAGCTTGATACCGATAAGATAGAAAAGCTTGTTGATTTGGATATCGAGGATAAGGCTGAGAAAAAACAGAAAATAAAGAAATCAAATCAGCAGTCCAAAAAGCAGGAAAAGAAACCGGAGCCTGTCAAGGAAAAGAAGGTTAAGCAGGAGCCTGTAGCCGAGAAGAAGGAAATTGAAATTCCCGAGGAAATTTCCGTTGGTGATTTCGCATCACGTCTTGAGCTTTCCCCGACAATCGTGGTTAAAAAGCTTTTCGAGATAGGTGTCATGGCATCTGTAAGCCAGGTTATTGATTTTGATACGGCTGCGCTTATAGGTGATGATTTGGGCTTTGAAATCAAGCAAGAGGTAATAATTACCGATGAGGACAGACTCTTTAACGATGTTGAGGATACTGAAGACCAGCTTGAAACGCGACCGCCCGTTGTCGTCGTAATGGGACACGTTGACCATGGTAAAACCTCGCTTTTGGATACAATAAGAAAGACAAACGTAATTGCCAAGGAAGCCGGCGGAATTACACAGCATATTGGTGCATACAGAGTAAGAATACACGACAAGAAAATTACCTTCCTCGATACACCCGGACACGAAGCATTTACCACAATGCGTATGAGAGGTGCTCAGGTAACCGATATTGCTATTTTGGTTGTTGCCGCGGATGATGGTATAATGCCGCAGACTGTTGAGGCTATTAACCATGCCAAAGCTGCCGGAGTAACGATAATCGTAGCTATAAACAAAATCGATAAAGATGGTGCGAATCCCGATAAAATCAAGCAGGAACTTACCGAATATGATTTGGTTCCCGAGGAATGGGGTGGCGATACCATTTGTGTGCCGATTTCTGCTAAGTTTAATCAAAATATAGATGAACTTCTTGAAATGGTTATACTTGTAGCCGAAATGAAGGAATTAAAGGCAAATCCGAACAGAAAAGCCAAGGGTACAGTCATAGAAGCACAGCTTGACAAGGGCAGAGGTCCTGTCGCTACAGTGCTTGTACAGAACGGTACTCTTAAAACCGGTGATGTTGTTGTTGCCGGTACGGCAGTAGGTAAAGTAAGGGCAATGGTTGATGACCGCGGAAATAAAGTCAAAAAAGCCGGACCGTCTGTTCCTGTAGAGATTATAGGTCTTAGCGAGGTTCCGGAAGGCGGAGATATATTCCACGCTGTGGATGATGAAAAGAAGGCAAGAGCCGTAGTTGAAAAAAGGAAAGAAAAAATCAAGTCCGACAGTATAAAATCGCGTGCCGCTGTTTCACTTGATGCTCTGTTTGACCAGATTAAACAGGGAGAGGTAAAAGAGCTTAATGTTATTGTTAAAGCTGATGTTCAGGGCTCTGTTGAAGCTGTAAAGCAATCTCTTACAAAACTTTCAAATGATGAAGTCAGGGTTAATTGTATTCATGGCGGTGCGGGTGGTGTTACCGAATCCGATGTTATGCTTGCAGCAGCATCGAATGCAATTATAGTAGGCTTTAATGTAAGACCTGACAACGGTGCACTTTCATCCGCAAAGCAGAATAATGTCGACATCAGACTTTACAGAGTCATTTATCACGCTATCGAAGAAATCGAAGCTGCCATGAAGGGTATGCTTGCACCGAAATTCAGAGAAAATGTGCTCGGTCACGCCGAAGTACGAAATACCTTTAAAGTCAGCGGTGTCGGTACTATTGCCGGAGGATATATTCTTGACGGTAAAATCTCAAGAAATTCACAGGTTAGAATAGTTCGTGATGGTGTTATCGTTCACGAAGGCATACTTTCAAGCCTTAAGA
>CAYRGA010000138.1:0-4394 GCA_964423705.1 uncultured Oscillospiraceae bacterium | reverse complement strand
GGTTATACTATTATATATGTTTATACATAAGGGATGAATGATTTATAATGAAAAAACTCGTACTAGGAATATTGGCTCATGTGGATTCCGGAAAAACCACACTATCCGAAAGTATACTATACAATTCCGGTATTATAAAGACTATCGGCAGAGTTGACTACGGAAGTTCATATCTTGACACCGACCAAATCGAAAAGGAACGCGGAATTACAATATTTTCAAAGCAAGCCGTATTTGAACATAAAAATTCTTATATAACACTTTTGGACACACCGGGACATGCAGATTTTTCGGCAGAAACAGAAAGATCGCTGAAAATCCTCGATTATGCGGTGCTTATAGTCAGCTGCACGGACGGTATACAAAGTCACACCAAAACACTGTGTGATTTACTAAGGCATTATGGGATTCCGACATTTATATTCATAAATAAAACCGACCTTCCGACCGCGGACAAGGACAAAACCGTAAACGACATTAAACGGATATTCGGTGACAGAGCAGTGGATTTTTCAAACAAGCATGATTTTTATGAAAATGCTGCTATGGCAGACGAAAAACTCATGCAGGATTATTTTGAAAACGGAGATATCTCCGTTCGTGCAATTTCCGAAGCTGTTTTAAGCAGACGTATTTTCCCGTACTGTTTCGGCTCTGCACTGAAAAACGAAGGCGTTACCGAGCTTCTTGACATAATAGATAAATATACCCTGCCGCTTGAAACAAATAAATCCTTCGGAGCAAAGGTATACAAAACTACGAAGGACAATAATGGCAATTTGCTTACGCATATGAAGATAACCGGCGGCACTCTGAATATCAAGGATGTGATAAGCACTACCGCCGACAAAGGAAAAGTCAACGAAATACGTATATATTCCGGAGCGAAATACCAAAGTGTTCAGAGTGCCGAAAGCGGTGACGTATGTGCTGTCACCGGCATACCGTTTGCACGTCCGGGACAAGGATTGGGATTTGAGAAAAACTTCAGTTCACTGGTATCCGAAGCGATATTTACATATTCCGTAAGACTTCCGAATGGTTATGATGTAAATAAGGCGCTGGAAATTTTTAAAACGCTTTCACTTGAAGAAACACAAATCAATTTTTTCTACAATGAGCAAAAATCGAAAATCAACGTGCAGATAATGGGAAATGTGCAGCTGGAGATTATAAAACGAATACTCAAAGACCGCTTTGACCTTGAAGCGGAATTTGAAGATGAATGTATAATCTACAAAGAAACAATATCTGATACCGTAGAAGGCGTCGGACATTTTGAACCGCTAAGACACTATGCGGAGGTACATTTAAAATTACAGCCCGGCGAAAAAGGCAGCGGTATCAGCATAACATCCGAATGCAGCGAGGACGTACTGAACAAAAATTATCAAAATTTAATACTTGCACACATTGCCGAAAAAACACACATCGGCGTGCTGACAGGTTCACCGATTACGGATATCAAAATCACTTTGGTAAACGGTCGGGCTCACCCGAAGCATACAGAAGGCGGAGATTTCCGTGAGGCTACATACAGAGCAGTCCGTCAGGGGCTTATGCAAGCCACGTCCGTCCTGCTAGAACCATGGTATAATTTTACGCTCGAAATACCTATAAATCACACCGGCAGAGCACTTACCGACTTGGAGCTTGCGGGTGCAAAAACTTCTCCAACGATTCAGGACAATGTTAATACTGTCATATGCGGAACGATGCCTGCAGGAAAAATCAATGAACTTCGCGAAAAGCTCCCGGGTTATACTCACGGTACGCACAAGCTCAGCTTCACATTTGACGGCTACAATCCATGTACCGAACAGCAAAAAATAATCGGCGAAATCGGATATGACTGCGAAGCGGATACGCTTAATACAGCAGATTCGGTATTTTGCTCACATGGCAGCGGATTTATCGTAAAATGGAAGGATGTATTCGACCATATGCACCTTCCGCTTCAAAAACCCAAATCCGATACTGAGGCGGTATCAGTATCAAAATACCGTTCTATTGTCGCGAGCGAAGAGGAACTTTTAAAAATTTTTGAAGCCACATACGGGAAGGTCAAAACAAAATCGCGCCGTCCGCTAAAAAGTGCAAAATCCGTCGAATATAAAAAATCAAAAAGCATTGTATACGATGAAACCTATCTTCTGATTGACGGATACAACATGATTTTTGCGTGGAAGGATTTAAAAGAAATAGCTCAAGAGAGCCTTGACACGGCACGTGCGCTGTTTATAAACAAGGTATGCAATTACCGTGCCATGAGAGATGAAAATGTCATAATTGTATTTGACGCATACAAGGTTCCCGGAAATATTCGTGAAATCGAAACTCATCACGGCGTGTCGGTCATATACACAAAGGAAGCCGAAACAGCAGACTCTTATATAGAAAAAACAAGCAAAATATTGAGCAAAAATTATCGTGTAAAGGTCGCCACATCCGATAACGCGGAGCAGGTAATTGTATTCGGAAACGGCGCATACCGCATAAGTGCACCTGACTTTGAAAAGGATGTACTGAATGCAGAAAACGAAATGAGAACGTATTTATCGCAATAAAAGCATCAATGCCAAGCCGTAAGGGTTAATTTCGGCTTGGCTTCGTTTTAAACAAATTTAAGCTTTTGCTTAATCAAATCGGATATTTTACCGCAGGCGGTGCTTAACAAGCCGCCGTTATCCACGGTATAATCGGCACTTTTTCGATAATGTTCTATTCTGCTGTCATACAGCTCAAATATCTTATTTTTGTCCCTAAGCAATGGTCTACCGTCAAGAGAACACTTATCCAATATATTCTGACAAGACACGTCTATAAAAATAACTGTACCGGATTTTCTCATAACATCGATATTTTCATCTTTTATGACTATACCGCCGCCCGTTGCCACAAGCATTTTATCTGCATTTGCTATATCTTTAAGGCAATCTGTTTCAACCTTTCTGAAATACTCCTCTCCGATTTTGAAAAGCTCGTCGATAGATTTGCCGCTTTTTTCTTCTATATAAACATCCAAATCGACAAAAGATATATTTAATTCGCGAGAAACGGTTTTCCCTATGGTGCTTTTCCCGCATCCCGGCATACCAACCAGATAAAAGTTATTCACCGACTTCACCTTCAAACATGCTTTTCAATTCATCCAATGCCATGCAATATCCCTGTGTACCGTAGCCGCTTATCTGATTAATGCATGCCGGCTTCGTAACGGATATTTTTCTGAAATCCTCACGGCTGTTTATATCTGAAAAATGAACCTCGACAAACGGCTGCTCCACGCTCTTTATGGCATCGGCTATAGCATAGCTGTAATGGGTATATGCACCGGGATTAATGACAACTCCCAAAACATCCGTATCATAGATACTCTGTATTTTATCAATTATTTCACCTTCGTGATTTGACTGCCATATTTCAAGCTCTATACCGCATCCTTCGGCATATTCGAGCAAGGACTTACAGATATCGGCATAACTTTCCGTACCGTATATCCCCTTTTCTCTTATTCCGACAAAATTTATGTTCGGACCGTTTATAATTAAAAATCTCATGTTAAATCTCCTTTTTTAAACATATCAAGCATTTTCTGATATATTTTATCCGTAACGTCATCGCCGACCTTGTTATCATTCCATATTTCCTGTGAGCGCATCGCCTGTGCCACAAGCATATACAGACCGTTTACCGCTTTTATGCCCTTTTGCTCGGCATTCTTCATAAGCTCGGTTTTTGATGGGTTATATATAAGGTCAAATACCGCTTCAAAGCCGTTTTCAATATCGGAAATCGGTGAATAGCCAGTCTTCGGATACATACCTACCGGAGTAGCATTTATCATAACATCTCCGAAAATTTTGTCGTTATATCCGATTGCTTCATACTCTCCGAATGAGCCGGGATTTCTGGAAACAAAAACAATTTCTTTCGCTCCCGAATCGCGGCAGGCAGTACATACAGCCTTGGAAGCACCGCCCGTTCCGAGTATTACGACCTTTTTGTTTAAAATAGGTATTCCGAATCTTTTAAAGGTCATAGTCAAGCCGTAATAATCGGTATTATATCCACACGCGGCATCGTCCGTAAACTTAACGGTATTTACAGCACCTATCTTATGCGCTTCATCCGACAAACTGTCCACAAGAGATATAATATCCTGCTTGTACGGTATGGTTACATTAAAACCCGAAACACTCTTTTTAAGTTCTGCAAAGCATGTTTTCAAATTATCCCTATCGGTTTCAACCAAATCATACTCAGCGTGCATACCGCACAATTCAAAATACATTTTGTGTATTATTTTTGAATATGAATGTCCCAATTTTTCGCCTATAAGAGCATAGTTCGACATTTTAACCTCCGATTTTAAAAATCAAATTTCTTATAAT
>CAYRGA010000137.1:0-4395 GCA_964423705.1 uncultured Oscillospiraceae bacterium | reverse complement strand
GTATAAGTGGTGATAGTCTGAGGATTATCGTTGTAATACTCTCTTATTTCATCGCGCTCCTCTTTCGCCTCATACTCATCGCGTGCATCATAATAAGCATCATAATCGGTTTCATAACCCCAAAAGCTGTCTTCACTTTCAACTCTGAAATCTTCATACTCAGGCTCTGTAAGCTCGGCATCGCTCTCAGCGCAGTCGTCATAGAACAAATCGTCAAAGTCTTTTTTTATTTCATCCTTTTTGGCTACAAAGACCGTATCATTTATCATTTCGGCTGTATATACATCATTTGAAAGCTTGACCTTGTCCTTGCCGTATTGCTTCATATACAGTGCATTATCCTTAATATAGTATATGGTCTTGTACTCGTTTTGGTCGGAAACTACAGCCCCGACGTCGGAATCCACCTTCTCAGGCTCGGATTTGTAATCCGTACGGCAAGTGTACAAGTCTCCGTCCTTGCTGTATATAACCATCTTACTGTCATCACTGAGATAATACAGTGTCACGTCACTTGAAATGGTTCTCTCGTTTTTCAAGTCCGTCCAGTAAAGTCGGTCGTCTCTCTGATATATTACAAATTTCCCGTTAGGGTCTATACGGAAACTGTTCACTCCCGATGCAATTTTTGTACCTGTACTGTCGGCATTCCTGCCCTTCGGAGTTTTCTGAGATGTCTTTCTGCAATAAAGCTTAAATTCACCGTCATCGTCATAATCATGAGCAAAAAATACCATTTTTCCGTCATCGGTAACCTGTACCAAATCTCCGCGGTATGCTATATTCTCTCCGTTATCGCTAAGACAATACGCTTCGCTTTTACCGTAGCGTAAAAGTTGCAATTCGCCGTCCTTTACATAGATAAGCGGATGCTTAGTATTGTCGATGTCACTTCCGAGCATACCTGTCACCAGCTTAAATCCGCCGAAGCATGCAGCAGCCGCTACACATACCACAGCAACACCGATGATTATTTTCTTAAGCGGAAATTTCTTTACAGTGGCTTCGGACGGTTCCGCACCATACATTTCCGCATTTTCTCCAAGCTCAACGGCTGCCTGAGCCTCCTGCTCGGCTTCCCCGATTTGCGCACCGCATGATGTACAAAATACCGCATTGTCATCAAGCTGTGTTCCACATTTGTCACAATACATATTAATTCCCCCACTCTTTAAACATAAAAATATTCAGTTTATACTGTATTTTTTAAAATTATACCAAATCCACCATACTTCGTCAAGATATTTTTTAAACAAATAACAATAAATATCTAATTTGCCCTCTCTAA
This sequence comes from uncultured Oscillospiraceae bacterium, assembly GCA_964423705.1. Taxonomy (GTDB): domain Bacteria; phylum Bacillota; class Clostridia; order UMGS1810; family UMGS1810; genus CAKSIN01. The sequence goes on along the minus strand of CAYRGA010000137.1, from coordinate 3,107 downwards.
TTCAAACCAAAAAACAGAGCCTTTATTTTCACGGGTGTCCACACCATATCCGGCATTGTGCGCATCCAAAATATTCTTTACAATCGACAAACCTATCCCTGTTCCCACATTCTGCCGCGTATGCGTTCCCGAAGATTTATAATATTTGTCCCACACCCTCGGAACTTCTTCGCTCGGTATTCCCTTTCCGGTATCGCGAACGGTGAATTTAACGCCGCTTTCGGTGTCAAAAGTATCTATATATATAGTTTTATCATCCCCGGTATAATTTATGGCATTGGCAACCAAATTATATATTACCCGACCTATTTTTCCGCTGTCACCTATTGCGTTAGATTTGGCATCTGCATGAATTATGAAGCTATACCCCTCACGTTCACGATAGTATTCAAGGCTGTCGATAATAGCCGTAACTGCGAAATTTATGTCAAAGGCTTCAAGCTTCATCTTCGTGGTTCCGGACTGCATCTGTGACAAATCGAGCATATCATTTACCAGAAGTGACAGTCGGTTAGCCTCGTCTATGATGACTCCGGTATGCTTATTCCGTTTTTCTTCGTTGCCTCCCGATATGTCCCGAATCATCTCGGCATACGATTTTATTATTGTGAGCGGTGTTTTTAAGTCATGACTTACGTTGGCTATTAAATCACGCCGCAGTTCCTCGGTTTTTGAAAGCTCCACAGCTGTGTAATTCAAAGTGTCCGCAAGCTCGTTTATCTCTCTGTATGAACCGTGCTCAAAAGTGATATTATAATTCCCCTTTGCAAGCTCGCGCGCTCCCGCCGTGGTTTTCTCTATGCTTCCCGAATGTCTTTTCGCCACAAAGTACGCCAGTATCAGCGACAAAAATAGCGATAGCGCAGAGGCTATAAGCAGCTGTGTCTGCAAAACCTTTCTCGTGGTATCTGTACGCTCCAAAGGACTTGTCAGATACAGGTACATGTTTTTTCCACCACGTTTTCCTATGTACGCACCGTAAACGGCAAAGGTCGCACCCATCCTTTCGGATTCCTCCACATAGGCGGCTTCTTTTTCTTTGACCGCGGATATTTTCGATACAAAGCTGTTAAAGTAATCGTTATCCACCATCCTGCGGGGAGCACCGTGAGGTTCGCCAAGCTTTCCGTCCGGCTCACCCGCTTCGGGGATTACCAGTGAATTTCTTTCTATTTCTCCGTCCTCGTTTATTATGTGTGCAAAAACTCCTCCGTTTGACGAATGGCGCATCCAATACCTTCCGAAATTCTCCTCCTTAAGCTCATACTGTTCGGTTATCTGATGACCGATTTTTTTCAGTTCGCTGAGCTTCATGCTTTTAAAAAATGCATTGAGAAAAAATATCTGGATTATCCACAAAATCACCATAACCACCACCGTAAACGAACAAAAATACACCCACAGATGTATTCTGAGACTTACGTTTTTAATCTTTATCTCCTTCATCTCTCATCAACCTCAAATTTATATCCCAGACCTCGCAGAGTAACTATGTAATCACGGTAGCCTCTCAGGCTGTTTCTGAGCATTTTAATATGTGTATCGACTGTTCTGTCGTCACCGTAAAAATCATACCCCCACACATCGGACAGTATTTTTTCTCTGGAAAGACCGATATTTATATTCTTCACCAGATAAAAAAGCAAGTCGTACTCCTTCGGTGTCATTTCGGCTTTTAAACCGTCGACGCATACGCTTCGCCCCTGAATATCTATTTCCAGACCGGAAAATCGCAGAATCCGACGTTCACTATCACAGTGTGACTTTTTGTTCCTGGTGATAAGTACGTTCAGCCTTGCCATAAGCTCCTTCGGCGAAAAAGGTTTCACCACGTAATCATCTATTCCGAGCTCAAAGCCGAACAGCTTATCGTATTCCTCGGAGCGCGCCGACAGCATCAGCACAGGTACATTGCTGTTCTTCTTGATTTCCTTGCACGCCGAGAAGCCGTCAAGCTTCGGCATCATCACATCAAGCACGACAGCATCGTAGGAATTGCATTTGCACATGCTGACAGCTTCCATACCGTCCGTTGCTTCGTCAACAATATAATTTTCAAATTCCGCATATTCCCTTATAACTTCACGAATTTTATCCTCATCATCCACTACAAGTATATGTGGCATATGCACACCTCCGTTATCGAATAAGTATATTATAACACCATTTCACACTTTAATAATATCATAGGATTGTGACAGCATTGTGACGATTCGGTAAAAATTACGCAGTTATACCGAGGTTTTTCTCAGAAATTTTCGTAATTCATCAATGACTCACACAAAATGCGGAATTAACCGCATTTTGCTTATATCAAATACCCGCCGTTTACACCTATTACCTGACCTGTTATAAATCCCGAATGTTCACCCGCCATAAAAAGTGCGGTATCTGCCACATCATCGGCTGTACCCATTCTCATAAGGGGCGTTTCCTCAGCTATTGCCTCCAAGTCCTCCGTACTGTAGCACGCATTCATCGGTGTATCTATAAGACCGGGCGATATGCAGTTTACCCTTATGCCGGAGGGTCCCAGTTCCTTTGCCAGAGCCTTCGTTAAGCCTATAACCGCCGCCTTCGTCATACTGTATGCTACTTCGCATGAAGCCCCTGTCTGTCCCCACATCGATGATATGTTTATAATCGAACCGCTGTGATTTTTAAGCATATATTTTACGGCAAGCTGAGAGGTATAAAAGGTACCCTTTATGTTTATTCCCATTATCCTGTCAAGCTCCTCGCCTGTCACATCCTGAAAAAGTCCGTGTGTGGATATAGCCGCATTGTTTATCAGCACATCTACACCTCCGAAGTTCTCTGCCGCGGCATCCATCAGACGTTTCGCATCGGCTTGCACGGAAATATCCGCCTTTACCGCGATAAAGCTGCCGTCAGTGACGACATCGGTTATCTCGTGATTAAAATATCCTCCGACGACATTGTATCCGTTTTTCAAAAACAACCTCGCGCATGCACCGCCTATGGCACCCGAAGCACCGGTAATAACAACCGTTTTTTTCATAAAATGCACATCTCCTATCTTTTTCATATACATTTTACCATATCAAAAGTATTTAGTCCATAAATTTTGTCACAAAATTTTATAA
>CAYRGA010000136.1:0-4418 GCA_964423705.1 uncultured Oscillospiraceae bacterium | reverse complement strand
TAAAATGGCACTTGAAGCATTAGGAATGATTGAAACAAGAGGACTTACAGCAGCTATCGAAGCAGCAGATGCAATGGTTAAGGCAGCAGAGGTTGTATTAATCGGAACAGAGAAAATCGGCTCCGGTCTTGTAACTGTTATGGTAAGAGGCGATGTAGGCGCAGTTAAGGCAGCTACAGAAGCCGGTGCAAGCATGGCTCAGAGACTCGGCGAGCTCGTAGCGGTACACGTAATTCCGAGACCGCATGCAGACGTTGAGAAGATATTGCCGAAGCTTTAATCGAAAGGATTGATTTGATTGGCAGCTGCAAAAAAATCAAAAGCAAGTACATCAAAAACAGCGAAAGCTGTTGATAATATTGAAGTAAATGAAGCTATCATAAACAAGGAGGAAAAGAAAATGGCACTTGAAGCATTAGGAATGGTTGAAACAAGAGGATTGGTCGCTGCTATCGAAGCTGCGGATTCAATGCTCAAAGCGGCTAACGTAGTTCTTATCGGAACCGAGAAAATCGGTTCGGGTCTTGTAAGCGTTATGGTAAGAGGTGACGTAGGCGCAGTTAAAGCATCTGTAGAAGCAGGCAGTGCATCCGCATCTAAGCTCGGCGAGCTCGTAGCTACTCATGTAATTCCGAGACCGCACGGCGATGTTGAGAAAATTTTGCCGATACTTAAATAAGATGTATTTTTCCGTACCGGGGAGTGAAACTGCACTTCCCGGCTGTTCGGAAAAAGGAGGTTTGACTACGTGATTATAGGTAAAGTGGTTGGAAGTGTCGTATCGACACGTAAAAGCGAAAAACTTGTGGGAAGTAAATTTATGATTATAGAACCCGTCAAATCCATGTCGGATTCAAATGAAAAACTCGTCGCTGTGGACACTATAGGTGCCGGTATAGGCGAGATGGTTCTGGTAGCCTGCGGAAGTGCCGCAAGAATCGGCTGCAACCTCGACAATTCCCCCGTAGATGCGGCAATTGTAGGTATAATCGATGACGGCAGTGAATTTGACAGATAAAATTTTCACATGAAAGGAGCACTGTCATGAATTTTGATACGCTTGTTGATATTTTAAGAAGCAATGCCGTAGCAGGAGCGGGCGGTGCCGGCTTTCCGACATATGCCAAGCTCAGCAAAAAGGCAGATACCATCATATTAAACTGTGCGGAGTGTGAGCCCTTGCTCAGATTGCACAGACAGCTGCTGGCGAAGTATGCATATGAGATTTTGAGTGCTTTGACAGTCATAGCGGACTGCGTCGAAGCAGATAATATTTACATTGCGGTGAAGGCTTCATATACCGAGGCTGTGGAAGCCGTGAAAAGCGAACTCGATTCCTTTAAAAAGGTTAAAATTAAATTTTTACCCGAGGTGTACCCTGCCGGTGATGAGGTCATCACCATTTATGAAACGACAGGTCGGGTGGTTCAGCCGGGAGCTATTCCCATATCCGTGGGTGTCACGGTGTTTAATGTGGAAACCATGCTGAATGTGTACAACGCTGTAAACAATTCTTCTCCGGTAACAAGTAAATACGTTACTGTAGCCGGCGAAGTCAATAATCCGGTAACCGTTAAGGTTCCCTTAGGTACGAAAATAAAAGAATTAATCACCCTTGCGGGCGGCTCCTCTCTGGACAGATACACCATTATATGCGGCGGACCCATGACAGGCAATATCGCAAGCCCCGAGGACTCAGTTACGAAAACAACCAATGCGGTACTCGTTATGCCGCAGGATCATTATATAATACAAAAAAGGCTCGGAAGAATCTCCTCCGATATGAAGCGCGCCATGAGTGCGTGCTGTCAGTGCCGTATGTGCACCGACCTGTGCCCGCGAAATCTCTTGGGTCACCCCATTGAGCCGCATAATTTTATGCGCCTGGCTACAAGCGGCGACACCAGAGATACAGCCCCATACATAAATACCATGTTCTGCTCGGGCTGCGGACTGTGTGAGATGTACTCGTGTATGCAGAGCCTGTCCCCCAGAACCCTTATATCACGATATAAGGCGGGACTTAAAGAAAACGGCATACAGATTCCGAAGGGTGTCACAGCATCCGAGGTTTCAAAATCCAGAAGCTATAAAAAAGTCCCCATGGAAAGGCTTATAGCCCGATTGGGACTTACGAAATACAACTTATCCGCACCTCTTATCGATACGCTTTATACGCCGGATAAAGTTAAACTCGCTCTTTCACAGCACATCGGTGCACCCGCTGTACCGACTGTCAAAAAAGGCGATAAAGTAACCTGCGGTCAGTTGATAGCCGACTTCCGGGCAGATAAACTCGGCATCGGTATACATGCATCGATTGACGGTGAAGTATCGGATATAAACGACAAATACATTACTATTAAGAAATAGAGGTTATTTTTATGGGAAAAGCATTAGGAATGACTGAATACAAAACCGTGGCTACAGGTGTGCGTGCGGCAGATTTAATGATAAAAACCGCCGAGGTCGATATAATCGAAGCTCAGACCGTCTGCCCCGGAAAATACATAATCCTCGTAAGCGGAGATTTAAGCTCCGTACGCGCATCCGTGGATGCGGCAAGGGAAACATTTCCGGCAGAGCTTATAGACAGCTTCGTCCTCGGAAATCCCGAACCCTCCATCTTCCCTGCGATATACGGCGCAAATCCGGTCGACAACCCCGATGCACTCGGCGTTTTGGAAACATACTCCGCCGCATCCATCATAGTCGCTGCGGATGCAGCCTCGAAAACCGCAGAGGTAAGCCTCATAGAGCTCAGAATCGCCAGAGGCATGTGCGGAAAATCCTATATGTTCATCACAGGCTCGGTAGCTGCGGTAAATGCGGCGATAGACAGGGCAAAGGAGCAGGTCGGCGAAGGCGGCATGTTCCTCGACAGCTCCGTCATACCGAATCCCGATGAAAAACTGTGGCAGACTATTCTGTGATTATTAAAGAAGAAATATATCCATATTTGTATTTTCTTTTTTAGCTGAAAGCGACGGATTATCCTTGACAATAAGCGAATAAATGTAGCTGTTTACGCTTATGCCGAGCTCATCCGAGCGGGCTTTGATTTTCTCCTTAACGCCCTTCGGAACGGTAAAGTTAATCCTGTCATAATTATCACGGATAAAATTATTTTTATATTCGGTATTCTTTTTCATACGGAAAACCCTTTCGTTATGAATTAATATACAAACATTATAGCAGTAAATAATAAAAAAATCAATATATAAAAGTGCGTGAGCACTTGCACTATATGGAAAGGTCGTGCATTATGGAACTTAATGAGAAAATGGTAAAGGACATCGTTGCCAAGGTTGTTAATTCAATCGAAAACGGCACTGTGGCGGCTGACAGAAAACAGCTCGGCGTATTCGACACTATGACCGAGGCTCTCACCGCCGTGGATAAAGCATATAAGGAGTTCAGAAAATATACGGTTGCTCAGCGCGAGAAGATGATAGCCAAAATCAGAGAATATACCTTAAACGAAGCCGACATAATGGCTCAAATGGGCGTAGCTGAAACAGGCATGGGCAGAGTTTCCGATAAAATCATAAAGCACCAGCTCGTGGCAAATAAAACCCCGGGCACAGAGGATTTGTCACCCAGAGTTATGACCGGTGACTGCGGAATGACCCTCATCGAAATGGCACCCTACGGCGTTATAGGAAGCATCACACCTTCCACCAACCCCAGCGAAACCGTGCTTTGTAACTCTATGGGTATGATAGCGGGCGGAAATGCCGTGGTATTTAATCCCCACCCCAACGCAAAGGAAGTGGCTAACTACGCCGTTGACCTCGTAAACAGAGCTGTATTGGAAGCGGGCGGACCGGAGAACCTCGTAGTTACCGTGAAGAACCCCACAAAGGAAAGCTCCGATGAGATGATGGCATCCCCTATCGTCAGAATGCTCGTGGCTACAGGCGGACCGGGCGTTGTAAAGGCTCTGCTCTCCTCCGGTAAAAAGGCTATCGGCGCAGGCGCAGGTAATCCCCCTGTTATCGTCGACGATACGGCAGATATAGCCAAGGCAGCAAAGGACATCGTGGACGGCGCAAGCTTCGATAATAACCTCCCCTGCATCGCAGAGAAGGAATGCTTTGCATTTTCAAACATTGCGGACGAGCTTATCCACTATATGATGCAAAACGGCGCTTACCTCATAAAAGGCGAACAGATAGAGCAGCTTAAAAATAAAATTTTGGTTGAAAAGAACGGTAAATACTCCATAAATAAAAAATGGGTCGGCAAGGATGCTTCACTGTTTTTGAAAGAGCTTGGCATAGAAAGCGATGCGAAGCTCGTAATATGCGAAACTGATGCATCTCACCCCTTCGTACAGGTTGAAATGATGATGCCGGTGCTCGCCATCGTCCGCGTGGATAACATAGACGAGGCTATAGAGCTTGCATGCAGTGCCG
>CAYRGA010000135.1:0-4430 GCA_964423705.1 uncultured Oscillospiraceae bacterium | reverse complement strand
GTATACATCCAAAAATGGGTATATCTACAATTGATGTTGTATTTACGGTATTGCATGCGGGAGGTAAATTCGGCGGAGGAGGATATAAGGTATCCGGCGGACTTCACGGAGTAGGTGCATCCGTAGTAAATGCATTGTCGACTAAGCTTGAAGTAAAGGTTTGCGACGGTGAAAAAATATGGTATCAAAGTTATAAGAGGGGAGTTCCGGACGGACAGGTACATACCATAGGTGATACAAATGAAACAGGAACCGAAATCACATTCTGGGCAGACGGTGAAATATTTGAAGAAACGGTATATGAATATGATGTTCTTTTAAAAAGACTCAGAGAGCAGGCGTTCTTAAACGGAGGTATAAAAATTATATTTACCGATTTGAGAGATGAAGAACCTGTAAGTGAAGTTCTGCACTATGACGGAGGTATAAAGAACTTCGTATCCTATATTTTTAATGAGAAAAAGAAGAAAAAGGAAAGACTTGCGGCAGTAGATGAAAATGTAATATATGTAAGCGGCGAGAAAAACGGAAGCATAGCAGAGGTAGCTATTCAATGGAATAACGGATATGATGAAATAATAGAATCCTTTGCAAACAATATTTCCACAACAGAAGGCGGAACTCATGAAACAGGCTTTAAATCCGCTCTTACAAAGGTTTTGGTGGATTATGCAAAGAAATATAAATTAATGAAGGACAATGAGGAATTAACCGGCGAGGATGCAAGAGAAGGAATAATTGCAGTTATTTCCGTTAAATTGGAGGAGCCTCAGTTTGAGGGACAGACAAAAACCAAGCTCGGAAACTCGGAAATAAGAAGCCTTGTGGAAAATATGGTAAAAGAAAAGCTTGCAGATTTTCTTGAGGAAAATCCTGCAGTAGGAAAAGCCATAATAGAAAAGTCACTTATGGCTGCACGTGCCAGACTTGCCGCAAGAAAAGCAAGAGAAGCTACCAGAAAGACTCCTTTGGGTACAAGCTCACTTCCAGGAAAGCTTAACGACTGTATTGTAAAAGACCCGACCAAAACGGAAATATATATAGTCGAGGGAGATTCTGCAGGAGGATCTGCAAAGAATGGTCGTGACAGTAAATATCAGGCAATACTTCCTCTTTGGGGAAAGATGCTCAATGTAGAAAAGGCAAGAGCGGATAAAGTATACGGAAATGAGAAGCTTACTCCTGTTATACAAGCCTTGGGTACAGGAATTGCCGGCGAATTTAACATAGAAAAGTTAAGGTACGATAAGATAATAATAATGGCGGATGCCGATGTCGACGGAGCACACATACAGACACTGTTATTAACTTTCTTTTTCAGATTTATGACTCCGCTTATAGAAGCAGGACATATTTATTTGGCAAAGCCTCCTCTGTACAAACTCACAAGAGGAAAGAAATCACAGGTAGCATTCAGCGATGAAGAAAGAGATATGATAAGTGAGCAGTTTAAAGACGGCGACGAAAATGCAAAGGTAGATATAAGCCGTTATAAAGGTTTGGGTGAGATGAATCCCGAGGAACTTTGGGAAACAACTATGGACCCTAAAAACAGAATTCTTTTAAAGGTAACACTTGAGGATGCGGAAAGGGCAGATAAAATATTCAGTGTTCTTATGGGTGATGAGGTAGAACCGAGAAGAATTTTTATAGAAGAAAATGCTCAATATGTTACAAATCTTGACGTTTAAAATTTTTTAAAAAATTTTAAAAACCGTATTTATTGTAAAACGGAGGAAAAAAGATGGCAAAAAATAAAAAGTATGAAGATTCACATTTTGAAGAATATTTTGATACACAAACCATAGTGGACATAGATATAGAGAAAAGAATGAAGGAAGCCTTCATTGACTATGCTATGAGTGTTATAGTGAGCCGTGCACTTCCGGATGTAAGAGATGGTTTGAAGCCGGTTCACAGAAGAATACTTTATTCCATGTTTGAAGAACATTTAACATCGGATAAACCATTCTTTAAATCCGCTACAACCGTCGGTAATGTTATAGGTAGATATCATCCTCACGGTGATGCATCCGTATATGATGCCATGGTAAGACTTGCACAGGATTTCTCGATGCGCTATCCTTTGATAGACGGTCATGGAAACTTCGGTTCTGTCGACGGTGACCCACCGGCTGCATACCGTTATACGGAAGCCAGAATGAGCAAGCTTGCAAATGTTCTTTTGGAAAATATAGAAAAAAATACTGTAGATTTTGTACCGAACTTTGATGAAAAAAGAAGGGAGCCGGTAGTTTTACCTACACGTATACCTACACTTCTCATAAACGGAAGCTCGGGCATAGCAGTAGGAATGGCGACCAATATACCGCCTCACAATTTAACAGAGGTATTAAACGGAGTTATAGCTCAGATAGATAATCCCGACATTACCGTAGAGGAGCTTATGGAGTATATAAAGGGACCTGATTTCCCGACAAAAGCCTCCATTATGGGACTTAGCGGAATCAGAGCGGCATATAACACCGGACGCGGAAAAGTAATAGTAAGAGCAAAAACTCAGATAGAGGAACACAAGGACGGCACAGCATCGATTATCGTTACGGAGCTTCCGTATCAGGTTAATAAAAAAATGCTTGTTGAATCAATTGCCGACTTGGTAAAAGATAAAAAAATAGAAGGTCTTTCCGTCATAGATGACCACTCATCAGACAGAGTAGGTATAAGACTTGAAATTTTATTAAAGAGAGATGCCAATCCACAGATAGTATTAAATCAGCTCTTTAAATTTACAAGATTGCAGGACAGCTTTTCCATTAATATGCTTGCAATTGATGACGGTAAGCCAAAGACAATGGGTCTTAAATACATTCTTGAAAGGTTTATTGCTTTTCAGGAGGAAATCGTCACACGCCGCGTAAAATATGATTTGGAAAAAGCAGAAGCCAGAATGCATATTTTAGAGGGTCTGCGTATTGCAATTGCAAATATTGATGAAGTAATAAATATTATACGTAATTCATATGATGATGCCAGAGAAAGACTTATGGAAAGATTTGGTCTTTCACAGATTCAAGCGCAGAGCGTTCTTGATATGAAGCTCGGACAGCTTCAAAAATTAAATGGTGAAAAGATTGAAGAAGAGTATAATGCTCTTGCTGAAAAGATTAAAGAATACAACCATATTCTTTCCGACAAAAAATATCTTATGGAGCAGATAAAAACAGAGCTTGCTGAGATAAGGGATAAATACGGCGATGAAAGATTAACCTCAATAGAGCCTGCAATAGACTTTATAGAGGATGAGGATTTAATAGAGGTTGAGGATTGTGTAATTACCATGACCCACTTCGGATATATTAAAAGACTTCCTTCGGCAACATATAAGAGCCAGCATCGAGGAGGACGAGGAATCTCAGGTTTAAGCACCAGAGATGAGGATTTCGTAGAAAATATATTTACGGCATCTTCACATGATTATCTTCTTTTCTTTACCAATATGGGAAGAATGTATAAGATAAAGGCATACAGAATTGCCGAATCGGGAAGACAAGCCAAAGGAACTGCTATAGTAAATATCCTGCCGCTTGAAAACGGTGAAAAAATAACCGCAACAATACCGATTAAGGAATTTGAAAATGATAAGTATTTGACTATGATAACGAAACGCGGTTTTGTAAAGAAAACCAGTCTTGAAGAATATAATTCAAACAGAAAAGGAGGAATCATAGCAATAGGACTCAGAGAAGATGATGAACTTATCGAGGTTGCTCTTACAGAAGAAGGACAAAATATCATACTTGGTACCAAAAACGGTATGTGCATTAAATTCAATGAAAATGATGTTAGAACGATGGGCAGAGGTGCCAGCGGTGTTATAGGTATAAAGCTCAGAGATGACGATTATGTAATAGGCGGTAATGTATGTGATGATGACTGTATGCTGCTCTCGGTAACCGAAAACGGCTACGGCAAGAAAACTGATATTAATGAATTTAAGTGCCAGTTCAGAGGCGGCAGAGGTGTAACGGGATATAAAATAACCGAAAAAACGGGACTTATAGCCGGATGTGAAATCGTAAATAATGAAGAGGATATTATGATGATTACATCAGACGGAATTGTAATAAGAACCGACATTAATGAGATAAGTATGTTCGGACGTGTTACTCAGGGTGTAAGAGTAATGAAGCTCTCAGACGATGTAAAAGTCGTATCTGTCGCAAAGGCAAATAAGGAAGAGGAAGAAAACGAACAAATGGAAGAAGAAAATTCCGAAAATCAAAATTAATAAGTAAAATAATACGGAGCCTGAAAAGCTCCGTATTATTTTATTCAAAACGATTGGTATCTTCATTATAAAAAAAACCGGCAGAATTTAATTTTTTAATAATTTCATCTTTGTTTTCATCTAAATCATCACATAATAAATCCAAATTTTTATAGAAATCTCTTAATTTGGTATTTAT
>CAYRGA010000134.1:0-4500 GCA_964423705.1 uncultured Oscillospiraceae bacterium | reverse complement strand
GACTATCACCACTTATACTATTTATAAAATAAATAAAGATAAAGAGGAAAAAGTCGGAGAAGGCTTCAATAATTACGACATTTACGAAAGAATTTTAACAAAAAACAAATTTGATGATAACAGCGGAAAGATAAGGCTCAGTGAGATTGACAGCATGTATGATGCGCGTCAAAAACTAAGTGAGTTTTCTGGCAGCGAAAATGCCGAGAACGAAAAGTTCTTGCTGAAATCCGACGGAGGACTTATCGATATAACCGATACCGTGGAAGAGGACACATATGATTTTTATGTTTCTCTTGATGAAAAGTATTTGTACTGCATAGAGGATGAAAGCGAAAAGACCGCCGCCGGTACATTGAATCGCTACACAATAGGTGCATCATCACTCAGCAATAAAACCAAAATTCGTGACGATGTCTGTGATATGACTGAATATGACGGATTTATCATTATAGACTGTGAGGATGAGAGCGGCGTATACAGCAACGGAAAATACCATACCTTATCCGATGAGAAAATTTCGCTTCGTTTCGTTATAGACGGAGTTCTGTACTACATTGAGGACTATGATTACGACAAACGCTGCGGCGATTTGTACATGTATAAAAACGGTAAAACCACACGTATCGCTACCGATGTATCCGATGTTTCCATACGAAGCAGCAAATGTATCTATTATATAACGGATTACAGTTCAAAGCGCAGATGCGGTGACTTGTATATCAATAATGGCAAAAAGTCAAAACGCCTTGATACCGATGTCAAGCGTATACTTTATTAATAATAAAAAAGAAAGAGGTGCTTTCAAATGGCAGATTTTTTTGAAAAAATGAAGGATGGATTTAACAAGGGTGTCGCTACGGTAAGTACCGGTTCGAAAAATATGGTGGAGAAAACCAAGCTGCACAGCATGATAAAAAATGCCGAGGATGAAAAGAAGCAGCTTACGGAAATACTGGGAAATAAGGTTTACGGCTTCTGCATGGCAAACTCCGAGGTTGACATTCCACGCGATGAGGTCACTTCGATTTGCGATGAAATAACCAGAAGAAATGTTCAAATTGAGGAACTCAACGGTAAAATAGCCGCTCTGGATGCCGAGATGAATCAGGTTATGGGTAACAACGGAATTAATGCTCCCGTTACCTGTGCCTGCGGGTATACAAATGCACCCGGCGCGAGGTTCTGCGCTAAATGCGGAACCAAGCTCTGCTGATAAACGATTTTAAATTAAGCAGTTCCCCTGGCTTTGTGCTGCGGGTTCTGCTTAATTTATTTATCCTTAATAAATTAATGTTTTGATTGGATGGAGATGTACTTATGAAATGTAATTATTGTAACAATGAAATCCCAAACGATGCCAAATTCTGTAAATATTGCGGTGCGGAGGTTGTGTTTGAAAATATAACCCCTGAAATCGCCGAGAATGATATTTTGACGGAGAATGTCGGTATGCAAGCACCGTTACTTTGCAGAAACTGCGGTGCGGAAGTATCTGCCGATATGCTTTTTTGTCGGAATTGTGGTCAGAGAAACGATTTAGAGGTTAAGACAGCAGAAAATTTATGTCAAAAATGCGGAAAGGCTTTAAAACCAAATGCGGCTTTTTGTACGGTATGCGGTACTCCGACCGAAGGTAATGCTTTAAAGCCAAATGTGCCTCACGACACGACAAATGTAAATAAGAGAGGTAAGAAAAACAATGCTTTGATTGTGCTTGTGACGGTATTGGCTGTTTTAATGGTGTGTGCTGTTTCGGTCACAGCATACATCGTATTTAATCCCGACTCGGATTTGGCGGTTTTTATAACCGGGAACGATGATGATTTTTCGGATGATTACAGAGATGATAGGTACGATAGTGATGACAGAAACGATAAGGATGATAGGGACGAAGATGATGACCTTGACCGTGATGAGGATTCGGATTTTTCGCTTTATGATGATGAGTACGACGAATACGATGATTATGACGATTATGAGTACGACGATTATGATGACCATGACGATGATTATCTTTTTCCGAGTGACACCAAGTATATAAGTCACGAATATCTTGATAATTTGACACGTGATGAAGTTGCTCTTATCAGAAATGAAATTTACGCACGTCATGGGTATATCTTCAGCAGTGAACCGTATAAAAGCTATTTTAATGAAAAAGACTGGTATTATCCGAATCCATCCTTCAGTGACAGTGATTTTAATGCCATAGAAAAGGCGAACAAGGATTTCATAGTTAAATATGAAAGCGAAATGGGTTGGAGATAATGAAAAGATTTATTCTTTTGACGATAGTATTCTTCCTGGCGGTGACAGCGTTTTTGACTTTTGGCGTTAAAATTAATGACAAAAGCGGCGGTGTGAGCACCAAACCCGCTTTTGAAAAGGAATTAAAATCGAAAGATGAATCAAAAATCAATGTCAGCGAAGATGGCGAAAAGACGAAAGATGGGGAGAAAACGAAGGGTGTTCTCTACGGCAGAATAATCGTCGTGGATGCCGGGCATGGCATAAACAGCTACAATAAACAGGAAAAAATCGCTCCGGATTCCGACGAGCTTAAGGCGGCGTTTGCATCCGGAACAAGCGGTGACCTTCTCAGCGAGGAAGAACTTAATCTTGCGGTGGCTTTAAAGCTTGAAAAGGCTCTCAAAAGCCTTGGTGCAGATGTCAGAATGACACGTACTGAGCACAAAAGTGATATGACGAATATCGACAGAGCGGAATTTGCCAATAATTTAAATGCTGACCTATCCGTTAAAATCCATGCTGACGGAAACGACAACAGCACTGTTCACGGTGTTTCGATTTTGGTTCCGGGTACGGTCCATGTTCACGATACCGACGTTATCGAAAAGAGTAGGAATGCCGGCGATGTGATTTTGGACGAATTTGTAAAATCAACCGGTGCCTTTAACCGCGGTGTCGTGGTTCGCAATGATTTGACGGGGTTTAATTGGTCTGAGGTGCCGATTGTTTTGGTGGAAATGGGATTCATGACGAATCCGGCTGAGGACAGCCTTATGAGCAGCGAGGATTATCAGAACAAAATGGTTTTGGGAATGGCAAACGGAATATGCAGGTATTTTGAACAGTGAAGAATGATTTGAAAAATCTGTAAATAAAATAATATCGGGAGTGGTGGTATGAAAATTATATTGATATGTGCGGCAGCTATAGCGGTATATGCGATTTATGCATACAACAGCTTGGTGGGCTTAAAAAACAAGGTTGACAATGGCTGGCATCAAATCGAAACACAGCTTCAACGCAGGTATGACCTTATACCGAATCTTGTCGAAACGGTAAAGGGTTATGCGAAGCATGAACGTGAGCTTTTCGAGCATGTTACGAAAGCCAGAGCGGACTCAATTTCCGCAAGCTCGGCGCAGGAAAAGGCGGCAGCCGAAAACAATGTGGAAAGTGCATTGAAATCCATTTTCGCGGTAGCCGAGAATTATCCTGATTTGAAAGCAGACCAAAATTATCGTGAATTGCAGGTAGAACTCACAAACACTGAAAACAAGGTGTCTTTTGCAAGACAGTTTTACAATGATTCCGTTACGGCCTTTAATACTGCTTTGGAGGTTTTTCCAAAAAACATAATAGCGGGAATGTTAAAGTTTAAAAAGCGTGATTATTTTGAAGTGGAAGAAGCGGAGGCACGAAAGGCTCCGAAGGTACAGTTTTGAGGTAACGGTCTATGTTTAAAGCGATAAAAACAAATAAATTGAAAACGTGCATAATTGTCATGGGAGTATTCGTCTTTTTGACAGTGGTGGTTTACTATATAAGCTATGCCATGGGATACGGTGAATACGCTGTGATTATAGCTACAGTCTTTTCGCTGGCAGCATCACTTGCCTCGTTTTGGAACAGCGATAAGATAGTTATAGCTGCGAATCATGCACATCCGGCAGACGAATACAGACACAGACAGGTTATAAACGCACTGGAGGGCGTGTGCATAGCGGCAGGAATAGAGGTTCCCAAGCTCTATGTCATGGACGATGCTTCACCGAATGCTTTTGCCACAGGTCGAAGTCCACGCCATGCCGCAATATGCGTTACAACGGGATTGCTGGATAAAATGGATTATTATCAGGTTGAAGGTGTTCTCGCACACGAGGCGGCACATATAAAAAATTATGATATTCTTTTGTCAACGGTGGTGTCCGTCATGCTCGGCATTGTGGTGATGATTTCGGATATATGGTCAAGGTCGCTGTGGTATGGCAGAAGACGAAGCCGCGACGATGATAATAACAATGCAAATGCCGTCCTCATGCTGGTGGGATTGGTATTTGTGATTTTGGCTCCCATAGCTGCTCAGCTTATGAAGCTGGCACTCAGCAGAAACCGCGAATACCTTGCCGATGCTACGGCTGTGGAGTTTACGCGAAATCCGGAGGGCTTGGCAAGTGCACTGGAGAAAATCGGCGGCATAAATCAGCCTGTTAAAAATGCAAACAGCGCAACGGCGAACATGTATATATC
>CAYRGA010000133.1:0-4549 GCA_964423705.1 uncultured Oscillospiraceae bacterium | reverse complement strand
ATTAATTATAATACTTCTTAAAATACATGCCAATGCAATTTTAGCTATATATTATACACTTTTAGCTCAAAAACAGAGGTGAAAATATGGACTGGACTCCCCATACGGTAAAAAACAATATATATATTTACGAATTTTACAGTATGTTTAAGCATACGTACGATAAAACCTTTGTTTTTTCAGGTGAATCTCATAATTTTTGGGAATGCTTATATGTGATGTCCGGTTCGATATGTGTATGCGCGGATGAACGAGTGTACAACATGGGAGCCGGCGAAATTATTTTTCATAAACCGCACGAGTTGCATAAGTTTTACGTGACAGGCGGAAAAAATGCGGAGCTGTTTATATTTTCGTATTCTGCCGAGGGTGAGATGTGTTCATATTTTTATGATAAGGTTTTTTATCTGTCCGATAAGCAGCAGAAGATAATTGCAAATCTGATTGAATATATGGATGCTCAAAAAAAGGAGTATAATTTAAACGGCGAAAGTGCGTATTTCAGCCAATATATCGACCCGTTCGATATCATACAGACTTATTCGCAGGCTGTGGCAAATTATATATACATGTTGCTTTTTTCGCTTTTTAACGACAGCAAGGCAAAGCCGGTGTCGATTTCACATGATGCCACGGTATTCGGCGAAGCGGTAAATTATATGAATTCCAGAATTTACGAAAGTCCGTCCGTTGATGAAATATCGAAAAATGTCGGCATAAGCAGTGCCGGCTTGAAGAGAATTTTTAAGCGATATTCCGGCTTGGGTGTGCATAAGTATTTTTTGAAATTGAAATTAAAGCTTGCGGCGGAGCTGCTTGAGGATGGAAATACCGTAACTTATACCGCAGAAAGGCTGGGCTTTAGCAGTCAGGGGTATTTTACCAAAACCTTTCGGCGGGAGATGGGTTTTTTGCCGTCCGAGGTGACTAAAAAGTTAAAATAAAATCGGAGGAATAATGGTGAATTTAAGTGTTAATCAGATTTATTATATTATAAGAATACTGGTGGCGGGTATATGCGGTATGCTGGTCGGTCTGGAGCGTGCCAACCGCTCAAAGGAGGCAGGCATAAGAACACATTTTGTGGTGGCGTGCGCTTCGGCACTTATGATGATTATTTCAAAATACGGATTCGGCGATTCGGCGATAGGCTCGGAAGGTATGAGAGGTGCGGACGGAGCCCGAATAGCGGCTCAGGTGGTAAGCGGTATAGGTTTTTTGGGTGCCGGTATGATTTTCGTGCATAAAAATACAGTTACCGGACTTACAACGGCTGCGGGTATATGGGCTACGGCAGGTATTGGCTTGGCGGTCGGTGCGGGTATGTATACACTCGGAATTGCTACGGCGATTATTATAATATTTGCTCAGATAATTCTTCATAAGGATTTTAAATGGCTGAAAAATACCAAAACAAAGCGTCTTTCCGTAAAGGGAGTGGATGTGAAGGATTATCAGAGGAAGCTGACCGATATTCTCGGCAATTGTGATATAATTGTATCGGATGTTGCTGTCGAGAAAACAGGCGATACATATAACTACACATTTATAATTGAGATTCCTCAGAATATCACTGAGGAGCAGATAATCTCCATGATTGATTTTAACTGCGCCATAAATGTCAATTAAGCTTTTATGCTTTATCACCGCTGCTGCTCAGCATTCGGGCGGCAGCGTGTGTTATATAGGATATGAAATCCCGCGGCATATTCAATGCTTTTGTATTGACATTTTATTTTTTATATGCTAAACTAGTTATGCAAAACGAAATTAACGTATTTTTTTCGAAAAATGTTCGGAGGTATGTATGAAATATTCACTTGCTAAAATTGCGGATGAGTTGGGCGTGAGCAAAGCCACGGTTTCGCTAGTGCTGAACGGGAAGGCGCGTAAGGCGCGGATTAGCGCGGATGTTGAGCAGCGTATTAAAAACTTTTGCCGAGAGGTTAATTATATACCGAACATTCATGCTCAGCGCATAAACCGAAAATTTGCAAAAAATATCGGATTTTTGGTTAATCAAAGTGCCAGACGATATGAAACAAATCCTTTTTCGGATTATAATGTGAGCGAGATTATGGGTGGTATAGCCTTGGCGGCGGATGATAAGGACTTCAGAGTGACGGTTCAGCTGTATGACGGCAATATGGACGAAAGCCGTGTATTTGACTGGCTCAGAAATCACGAGATAGACGGATTGATATATTACGGTATGGACATGCCGGAAAAGTGGATAGATGTGTTTGTTGAAGAACAGAGAAATGTAGTGGGTATAGGTATCAGGCCGCATGAAAGCATTTCGGGTGTAAATATTAATAATTTCGAGTGTGCAAAGAGGTTGACGGAGAGTATAATATCCTCCGGCAGGACAAAATTGATGTACATATCGGGGATTGACGGAAGCTATGTTTCCGATGAACGAAAAAACGGGTTCTTAACCGCCTGTGCCGAAAACGGTATAACTTTAGATGAGGCTTCTGTGATTTCGGCGGAGTTCTCAGAGAAGCTGGCAGAAAATGCGGTTTTGGAGAACAGCCTTGATGTGGATGCCATAATTTGCGCAAATGATGATATGGCGATAGGAGTGCTGAAAGCCTTGAAGAAAATAGGTGTCGATGTTCCGGGAAAAATAGCTGTTGCAGGAGCGGACAATATCGTTTTGGGACAGTATTTTACACCGTCATTGACTACGTTTTCAAATATGCAGAGCGAGCTGGGCATAGCTGCGTTTGATTGCCTTATGCGTATGATTAACGGCGGAAAAAACGAAAGCATTGTGCTGAAAAGCTGTACTGTCGAAAGGGAATCGGCGCAGCTATCGCAAAATTAATGTAAGCTTCACTCTTGCATGAAAATTCAATAAAGGGATTAATCTCGTCATTCAATTTCTTCGGCGGGAGAGTGTACTTCAATCGGGAAACTTAAGCAGAACTCGATGTCTACGGATGCGGGGGACCTCTTAAATTAGATATATTGGCGGTTGTAGAAAGGGAGGAAGAAAAATGGAAAAGAATGATTTTAAAACGAGCAGAGCTGTGGTTATTGAGCGGCCGTATGAGGCACGGCTGAGAGAAATCAAGCTTACGGAGCCTATGCAGGATGCCTTTGTGGCGAAAACCATGTACAGCAGCATTAGCAGTGGAACCGATATGAAGACCTACAAGGGACAGCAACATCCGGAGCAGTGCTATTATCCGCTTGTTCCGGGATACGAAACTGCCGGTGTGGTCGTAAAGGTTCCCGAGAAAGGTGCGGATTTGAGCCATTTTCCGAAAAGTGCACGCGAACTTAAGGTTGGTGACAGAGTAATGATTAATGAATGCCGCAAATACGGGGATGTATGCTCTGCGTGGGGCGGCGGAAGTGAGTATACCGTGAAGGATTCAAATACCACGAATAATCAATTTGATTATATGGTTAAGATTCCCGACAATGTGACCTATGTACAGGCGGTTTTGGCATATCTGGCTTGCGTACCTCTTAAGGGAATACAGAGAATGACGCTGCGGCCGAATGAAACGATTGTTGTAATTGGTGCCGGGATGGTCGGAATAAGTGCTGTTCAGGAGCTTAAAATACTTGAGCCGTCATTAAATGTGATATGCGTTGAAAGAAATGCATTCAGACGAAGCATAGCGGAAAAATATGCTGATTATGTTGTTTCTCCTGAGAATGCTGTCGAAAAAATAGCTGAATACACGAATGGCAAAATGGCTGACCAGCTTATGGAATGTTCGGGGAATCCCGAGGTTGTCGGAACACTTCATAAATATATAAAGGACGGCGGATGGGAGGACGATGATATCCCGGCTCATATTCATTTGCAGGGCGATTATCCGGATAAGATAATATTTGACCATTATCACAGATGGTTTGTTAAAAATGCGACGATTACCATGACATGTGCGCTGAAGGCAGGCTGTAAGGAACAGGTTTTGCAGTGGATAAGCGAAGGTAAATTCGATACGGAGGGTCTGCCGATAGAGATATGGCCTGTTACAAAGTGTAGAGAGGCGTTTGAGTACAAGGCACAAAAGGGCGAGGACGTATTTAAAATAGTATTTGATTGGAGTAAATAATTATGTTGTTTGGTAATGCTTCATGGGGATTTAGGGAAACGCCGCTTGAAAAGCAACTTGAAATCACTGCGGATATGGGGTTGAATATACTGGAGCTGGGAATAGCAAACGCTCCGAATGATATACCGCTTGATGCTGCGGATGATGAACTTTTAAATGTAAAATCGTTGTTTGAAAAATACGGCGTTAAGCTACTGTGTGCCGCTACGGGAAATGATTTTACCGAAGGCGGGCGGAATGATGTCATAAAAGTAAAAAGGGTAGTCGATATTTGCTCAAGGCTGGGCATAAAATATCTGAGAATTTTTGCGGGCTTTACACCTGCGGCAGAGGTGACGGGCGAAATCAGGGATACTATGATTTATTGCCTGAATGAGGTTTATAAATATGCCGAAAACAAAAAGGTTATACTCACCGTGGAAACTCATGGCGGAGTAAACGCTTTTGATGACGGGGTAGAGCATGTACAC
>CAYRGA010000132.1:0-4578 GCA_964423705.1 uncultured Oscillospiraceae bacterium | reverse complement strand
GTAACACAGGTCGTTTCCTCCAGACTGTAGGGGCAGACGACCCTGTCTGCCCGTTGTGGTCGTCCGGATGAGGCGTCAAAAAACATCCGATACGACACAGAGGTCATACTCTTCATGTCACGTAACACAGGTCGTTTCCTCCAGACTGTAGGGGCAGACGACCCTGTCTGCCCGTTATAATCGTCCGGATGAGATGGAATACAAATGTAAAAATCCCGCTTTATCAATCATCTCATATGATAATCACAATTTTACACAAAAATATTGACTGCAATTCCAAAACAAGGCTATAATAATATCATAAAAATCAAAGGAGGACAACCCATGAACGAAAACGCTCTTTTTAAAATAAGCTACGGACTTTTTGTTTTAACGGCGCGTGACGGCGAAAAGGACAACGGATGCATAATAAACACTGCCATGCAGGCGGCATCCTCGCCGAACAGGCTCAGCATCTGTGTCAGCAAAACCAACCTCACCCACGACATAATTATGAATACGGACGAATTTAACGTATCTGTAATCAGTCAAGAGGCGAATTTTGAGTTTTTCAAGCATTTCGGCTTCGTAAGCGGCAGAGAAGCAGATAAATTTGACGGCTTTTCGGGCTGCAAGCGCGGCAAAAACGGCATATACTACATCACAGACAGCACCAATGCATATATTTCGGTGAAAACCGATACGACGGTTGACTTAGGCTCACATACCATGTTCATAGGGAAAATAACCGATACGGAGGTTCTGTCAGATACACTATCCGCAACCTACGAATACTATTTTGAAAATATAAAGCCAAAACCGCAAAACACAGAAACAAAAGGTAAAACAATCTGGCGCTGTAAAATATGCGGCTATGAATATGAAGGCGAAAATCTTCCCGAAGATTATATTTGCCCGCTGTGTAAGCACCCGGCATCCGATTTTGAGAAAATCTCCGGATAAATCGTCCGCCCCTACGGTCCGGTGTTAAACACATATAACGGGAAATATCCACGAGCGGACAGGGTCGCCCGTATTACCTCATCCGCACACTTCCCCGCGAAAGCGCAGTCCAAACCCCCAATACAAAAAAATTTCAAAAAAAATATTGCATCGACCATCGATGTACGGTATATAATTATCCTGTAAATAATAGCCGCTGATGCGTTGGGAAGGTGTAATAATCATGAAAAGCGATAAAAAGTATACTCACCGAACAATGATAACGATTCCCCTTCCGGCATCATTTGACAAGTGCTTCGTCACCTTTGACGATAACTACGAAGGCGGAACCACGAAAAGCTGTATAACAGCGATTGGGAATTGTTGTGCCAAGCATCATTTGAGGTTGAATAACCGATATCGACACAGAAGCCCCCGACCTTTAAGACACGGGGACTTCTTTTAAATTACTTGATTTTTTTCTTCATATATGTTATGATATTGTTACTTGCGGTGAAAGGACTGATTATATGAGAAAAATACTCGAAATTTTGGAGAATGACTGCAATACTCCGCCGGAGCAGATAGCTCTTATGACAGATATGACGACAGAAGAAGTCGCAGCGGAAATAGAGAAACTTAAAAAGGATAAAATAATCCTTAAAAACAAGAGTATAATAAACTGGGAAAGGACAAACCGCGAATTCGTGACAGCACTTATAGAGCTGAAGGTAACTCCCCAGAGAGGTGAAGGCTTCGACAAAATCGCCGAAAGGATATACAAATTCCCCGAGGTTCAATCCGTGTACCTTATGGCGGGAGCGTACGACCTCACGGTAATAATCGAAGGCAAAACCATGCAGGAGGTGGCATCGTTTGTCGCCACACGCCTCGCACCCATGGACTGTGTGGTAAGCACAGGCACTCACTTTGTACTGAAAAAATATAAGGACGACGGAATCATCTTTGAGGACAAGGAAATCGATTCCAGGCAGGTAATAACATTATGAGTAACTTTGATATAAACAATTTCATTAATTCCAAGGTTTCAAACATGAAGCCATCCGGCATACGAAAATTCTTTGATATAGTAAACACTATGAGTGATGCCATATCCCTCGGTGTGGGTGAGCCCGACTTCATCACACCGTGGCACATACGCGATGCCGGCATATACTCCCTCGAAAAGGGACAGACCTATTACACCTCAAACTCGGGACTTGCCGAGCTTAGACAAGAGGTGTGCAACTACGTTAAAAAATTCGACTTATCCTATTCGCCGAATGAGGTTTTAATCACGGTCGGCGGAAGTGAAGCCATAGACCTGGCTATGCGTACCATACTCTCACCGGGTGACGAGGTTATCATTCACGAGCCGTCATTCGTGTGCTACAAGCCTTGCGCAGTGCTTGCGGGCGCAGTACCGGTGACTATAGAAACCAAAGCGGAGAACGGCTTTAAGCTTACGGCGGACGAGCTTCGTGAGAAAATAACGGATAAAACCAAGCTTTTGGTGCTTTCCTTCCCGAACAACCCCACAGGCGCAATAATGACCCGCGAGGATTTAACGGAAATCGCCGAGGTGGTAAAAGAGAAAAACATCATGGTTATATCCGACGAAATTTATGCGGAGCTCACCTACAGCGGGAAGCACTGCTCCATCGCATCGCTTCCCGGCATGAAGGAAAGAACCGTCGTGGTAAACGGCTTTTCAAAGGCATTTGCCATGACAGGCTGGCGCCTGGGATTTATGATGGCGGACAAGGTTCTCACAAAGCAGATAACCAAGGTTCACCAGTACGCCATAATGTGCTCCCCCACCACGAGCCAGTATGCGGCAGTGGAGGCGCTCAGAAACGGTGAAGAATCCATAATATCCATGCGAAACGAATACAACGACCGCCGCAAAATTATCGTAGATGCATTTAACGAAATGGGCTTTACGTGCTTCTCACCCGAGGGTGCATTCTACATATTCCCCTCAATCAAGCGCACAGGCTTAAGCTCGGAGGAATTTTGCGAAAAGCTCCTTCAGGAGCAGAAGGTCGCTGTCGTACCCGGTACGGCATTCGGTGACTGCGGTGAAGGCTTCGTCAGAGTATCCTACGCATACAGCATAAAGCAGATTTCGAATGCCGTGGAACGCATACAGAAATTCGCCGAAAGGTTTTAAGGTGACAAAATGAGTTTTAACATTGTAATGGTTGAACCCGAGATTCCGCAGAACACGGGAAACGTGGCACGCACCTGTGCCGTTACGGGCGCAAGGCTGCACCTTGTAAAGCCGATGGGCTTTGAAATAGATGACAAAAAGCTCAAGCGTGCCGGTCTTGACTACTGGCATCAGCTGGATATAACGATTTATGAAAGCATTGATGAATTTTTTGAGAGAAATAAGGGAACATTCTATTATGCGACCACAAAGGGCTTGAACAAATACAGTGATGTACGCTTCAAGGACGGCGACTACATACTGTTCGGCAAGGAAACCAAGGGTCTTGACGAAAAGCTCCTAAAAGACAACAAGGAAAACTGCATACGCATACCCATGCGAAATAATCTGAGAAGCCTGAACCTCTCAAATTCCGTTGCGATAGTCGTATACGAGGCTCTCAGGCAAAACGACTTTTTTGACCTGGAAACCCGGGGAAACCTAACAAAATTTGACTGGTAAAATCACATTCGGGCGGTCTTAAGCCGACCCCAAATCAAGGAGAACAGTATGAAAAAAATTAAAATCATGACCGACTCGGCATCCGATATAACTCTTTCGGACGCAGAAAAATACGGCATACACATAATACCGATTAATCTGACGATTGACGGAAAAAGCATAAAAGACAGATACGACATCACCATTGAGGAGTTTTACGAGTATTTGGATTCACACAGCGAAATACCGAAGACCTCACAGATAACCGTCAGCGAGCACATAGACGAATTTAAAAAATTCAGCGATGACTACGCTATCATCTACGTGCCGATTTCCTCGAAGGGTAGCGGAAGCTTCCAAAGTGCCAATCTTGCCAAAAGCGAAATTGAGGACGAAAACCCCGATACCGACATAACCATCATAGACTCCATGAGCTATTCCTACGGCTATGGCTACTGGGTTCTTGAAGCTGCGAAAATGGCACAGAGCGGTGCATCAAAGGAAGAAATCGTATCAATGATAGAAAACGGACTTGCCACAAACGGCATAATCTTGGCTCCGCTTACTCTTGACTACCTGGTAAAGGGCGGCAGAATAAGCAGCACTGCCAAATTAATAGCAAATGTGCTTGACTTAAACCCTATCATGTCTATAGAGGACGGGCTTGTAAACAGCCGTGACAAGGTACGCGGCAAAAAGAAGGTTATCTCGAAAATGGTTGACATCATAAACGAAGAGGCTGACCACGACAGCGAAAAACCGATAATCATAATGCACGGCATGCTTCCCGAGATTGCCGAGAAAATGAAGGAAAAGCTGCTCGAAAAAACCGACTTCAAGAACGTCGTATTCGGTGAGATAGGCTCCTGCATAGGCATACACACAGGTCCGGGTACTTACGCATACATTTATCCCAAAAAGAAAAACGGTTAAGCCGCTAATCAAAATCGGCATTATGTAAATATAACAAATTTAGTTGTTAAATATATAACAAACATATATAT
>CAYRGA010000131.1:0-4617 GCA_964423705.1 uncultured Oscillospiraceae bacterium | reverse complement strand
TTGATTATTGGCAGAATTAACCGCCCCAATAACATAGTATATATGGTATGGAGGAAAAATGCAAGTCTTTTTTTAATTTACTTTAACTTCCTGCCACAATTTACTGTATTTTTCCGAGAGTTCCTTATCATATGCGAAAATTTCCATATTATTCAGCTGAGTCAAGTCGGGATATCTGAGCGGATTATTCTTTATATCGTCATCCAAAAGCTTCTGAGCTTCCACATTTGACGTAGAATAGCCAATATAGTCCGCGTTTCTCTTCGCGATATCCGGACGGCACATAAAATCAATGAATTTCTCGGCTTCAGCCTGATGTTTACTTGTTTTCGGAATAACCATGGCATCAAACCACAGGTTTGAGCCTTCCTTCGGTATGCTGTATCTCAGTGTATCGCTGTCATCCTGCTCCATGCAGTAGAAGGCATCACCCGACCATGCTATGGTCATAGCACCCTCGCCGGCGATAATCTTATCCTTGACCTCATCGCCGCAGTACGCTTTTACAAGCGGTTTTTGTGCTATGAGAGCGTTTTTCGCTTTTTTAAGCTCGCCGTTATCCTTGCTGTTCATTGAATAACCGAGCATTTTTAATGTAACGGAAATCATATCTCTTTCGCTGTCAAGCATAAATATTTTTCCGGAGTATTTTTTATCATAGATAGCCTTCCAGCTGTTCATATCCTTTTCATCAACCATATTTTTGTTATACAGTATACCCATGGTACCCCACATGTAAGGTATGCTGTATTCGTTATTCGGGTCGTAATCAAGGTTTTGGTACTGCGTACCGATATTCTTCATATTCGGAATATTATCAAAATTGATTTTATTCAAGAGATTCTCGTCAATCATACGCTGCACCATGTAATCCGACGGAAATACTATATCGTAGGCGGTGCTGTTATTTTTCACCTTAATATACATCTCTTCGTTTGTGTAGTAGGTTTCATAGTTGACATTGATATCGGGGTTTTCCTTTTCAAACATTTCGATAACTTCTTCGTCAATGTAGTCACCCACATTGTATACGTAAATGGTGGTTTTCTTTTCGCCGCATCCAATAAGTGCGGGACATGCTATAATTGCACTTAAAATCAAAGCCGTTATTTTTTTCATTTTTGCCTCCTAATTAATCAAAACATTATCATCTTTATCCTTTGACGTACGCTTATTAATTATGAAAAGCATAGTCATAATTACCAGGAACATCACCGTAGACAGTGCGTTTATCTTGGGGTTAAGCCTTTTAGCCGTAGTATATACGTAAATGGAAAGGTTGCTCACGCCGTTTCCGGCTGTGAAAAAGCTTATCACAAAGTCGTCTATCGACAGCGTGAATGCCAGCAGCAATCCGTTTATGATTCCCGGCATAATCTCCGGAAGCACGACATGTCTGAAGGCATAAAATGGTCTGGCACCCAAATCAAGTGCGGCTTCGTAGAGATTTTCGTCAAGCTGCATGAGCTTGGGTGTGACCGACAGTATGACGTATGGTATATTAAACGTTATGTGTGCCAGAAGCATAGTAAACAAACCGCGCGGAAGCTTCAAAGCGATGAACAGCAGCATAAGCGAAACGCCGATTACCAACTCGCTGCTTACCATGGGTATGTTTGTAATCTCCGTGATGAGATTTCTGGTTTTCTTGCTTTTAAATCCGCGTATGCCTATGGCGGCGGCGGTGCCTATTATACATGCCACAACAGCCGAAAGCACACCGACGAGCAGGGTGTTTTTAAGTGCGGACAAAAGCTGGGTGTCGTTTAACATTTCGTGGTACCATTTCAGCGAAAAGCCGCCCCACACGCCTCGTGATTTCGCCGAATTAAGCGAAAAAACCATCAATATGACAATGGGTATATATAAAAACAAAAACATCGCGTATATATATATACTTTCAAATATTCTGCGCATTTTATTTTTCAATTTTAATTCTCACCGCCTAAAATACTGACATTTGTTTATTGCCCTTATTGAATAAATTCATTATTTTCATGGACATAAACACAAGTATCATCATTATTATGGAGATGGCTGAACCGAAATTCCAGTTATTTGCCACCAAAAATTGCTGTTCTATAAGGTTTCCTATGAGCATTATCTGTCCGCCGCCGAAAATGTTTGATATATAAAATGTAGTGATTGACGGCAGGAAAACCATGGTAATTCCCGACACCACACCCGGCAGACTCAGCGGAACCGTCACCGAGGTGAATACCTTTGACGGCGGTGCTCCCAAATCCTCTGCCGCTTCCTTCAGACTGGAATCGATTTTGACCAGTACGGAGTATATCGGCAGAATCATAAACGGTATGAAATCGTAAACCATACCGAGTATTACCGCGGAGGTGGTGTAAAGTATGTTTATTTTCGGCAAATTAAAAAAACCCAATATACTGTTAAGCAGTCCGTTTGTTTCGAGGATAGTAAGCCATGAATACGTGCGGAGCATCATGTTCATCCACATCGGCATTACAAAAAGCAAAAACATGGTACTGCTTTTTTTGCCCATTTTCTTTCTTTCCGAATCGCGTTTCGCCAAAATATATGCCACAGGGTAGCCGAATACCAGGCAGAAAACGGTACTTAGCAGGGCAATCCACAGTGAATAACCGAATATCTTCATGTATGTTATGTCAAAAAAGTTTTTATAATTTTCAAGCGAAAATCCCGTAGTGCCGCCGGTGGAGAGTACATTCACGCTGTACAGGAAAACCAGCACAATCGGAATAAGCACAAAAACCAGCAGCCATATAAGGTGCGGATATGAGAGAAATTTTTTGTACATTACATTTCCCCTCCGATTGATTTTTTCATTACATGGATGTCAAAGGGTTTAACCAGGATACCAACGTGTGTACCTGCCTCAAACAGATTCGTGTCATGAATTATCCATTTCTGACCGTCCTCGGCGATTACGCACATCTCATAGTGTACACCCTTAAAAATAGCGGAGTCCACAACGCCCTTGATTTTGCCCTTATCGGGTTCTACCAAATATATATCCTCGGGGCGAACCACCACATCGACAGCCTCGTTTTGACCGAAGTTTTTATCCACACACTCGAAGTCTACGCCTTCTATGTTCACCAGACAGTCGGATTTCATTATTCCCGAAACGATATTGCTCTTGCCGATAAAATCCGCAACGTATGCGTTTTTCGGTTCGTTGTAAACATCGGTCGGTTTGCCGATTTGCTGTATGGTGCCGTCACGCATTACCACGACGGTATCGGACATGGTGAGTGCCTCTTCCTGGTCGTGGGTGACATATATAAATGTGATACCGAGTTCCTTCTGCATGTTTTTAAGTTCCAGCTGCATCCCCTGGCGCAGTTTCAAATCCAGTGCCGCCAGCGGTTCGTCAAGAAGGAGCACGGACGGTTCGTTTACCAACGCACGCGCTATGGCAATTCTCTGCTGCTGACCACCGGAAAGTGATGTAATCAATCGGTTTTCAAAACCCGATAAATTAACAAGTTCCAAGACCTTGCCGACTTTTAACTTTATTTCCTTTTGGCTCATTTTTTTGAGTTTTAAGCCGAATGCTATGTTATCTGCCACATTTAAGTGAGGAAACAGAGCATATTTCTGGAAAACTGTATTTACGGTGCGCTCATACGGCGGGATTTTCAAAATGCTTTTTCCTTCAAAAAGCACATCGCCCGATGTCGGCATTTCAAATCCCGAAATGATTCTCAGTATAGTGGATTTACCGCATCCGCTCGGTCCCAGAAGTGTGACAAATTCGTTTTTATCTATATAAAGGTTAATATCCTTTAATACTTCCGTTTCATCAAAGCTTTTGCAAACGTGTGTAAGTTCTATTAAATGGTTCAATTATCATACCCCTCTTCAATAACACTGACCCATAAGGGCAGTGATTAATCAAAAGTTCGGCGGTGTGGATACCCACAGTACCGAAGCGTTTGTCTTTCCGCTATTTTTAATATAATGTACCTGATTCGCTTTATAATAAAAGCTTTCGTTTTTCTTTGCCTTGTATCTCTTGTTTCCGTGGTATACGTATACACTGCCCGAAAGCACATATCCGAATTCCTCGCCCTCGTGCGGGTCATCCACATATGATGTACCGCCCGGCAGAAGTGTGATGATAATAGGCTCCATGTCGTGTTTTTGGGAATTTGGGACAATCCAGTTAATTATGTTATTGTCCTCTTTGTTTTCCTTTATAAACACATCGTCCTTTGTAAATACGACGTCGTTATCCGCGGCATCGTTAAAAAAGTCCTTGAGGTCTGTGCCGAGGCACTGCAACAGGTCTGACAGTGTCGAAATGGACGGCGATGCCAGTTCTCTTTCGATTTGGGATATAAAGCCTTTTGAAAGCTCACATCTGTCGGCAAGTTCCTCCTGGGTGAGATTGTTTTGAATCCTCAAATGCTTAAGCTTGTTTCCGATTTCCATATTGGTAAAAATGCATATAAATACGTCATTTTGCAAAAATAGCGTAATATCTGCATTTTGCGCCTCCTCTCTGCAATTCCAATGAATCGGTTTTTAAAACTGCATTGTTATTTCAAACAAAAAGTTTAGTATATGTGTTAGTTTGAAAATTTCAAACAAAAAGTTTAGTAATATTAACTATATTTA
>CAYRGA010000130.1:0-4632 GCA_964423705.1 uncultured Oscillospiraceae bacterium | reverse complement strand
TTCAATAGCTCTTTTGGATATTTTTTCGTTTTTTTCTTTTTTCTTACGTATTCGTTCATTTAAAGGCTCTATAATTCCGAATGTTATATTCATCGGCTGGAATTTTCCAAGTGAATTTTCACTCACATAATGAGCCAAGCCGCCTATTGCGGTGTATGAAGTGAAGTCTATCATATCCAAACCTTTAATTTTTCTCGCCATGTTTATTCCGGCAGCCAATCCGCTTGATGCGGATTCCACATAGCCCTCCACACCGGTTATTTGACCGGCAAAAAAAATCTTATCGTTTTTATTTGTCTGATAATATTTGTTGAGAAGCTTCGGCGAATTTATGAAAGTATTGCGATGCATTACTCCGTATCTGACAAATTCTGCATTTTCAAGTCCGGGTATAAGTGAAAATACCCTTTTTTGTTCTCCGAATTTAAGGTGAGTCTGAAATCCCACAATATTAAAAAGAGAACCGTTTAAGTTGTCCTGTCTTAACTGCACCACAGCATACGGTATTTCACCGTTTTTATTGGGATTTTCAAGACCTACAGGTTTTAAAGGTCCGAAAAGGAGAGTATCCTTGCCTCTTTTTGCCATTACCTCTACCGGCATGCAACCCTCAAAAACCGTACCGTTGTCTGCGTCATGAAGCTCTGCCGTTTCGGCATTTATGAGATTTTCATAAAAAATCTCATATTCCTCTTTTGTCATCGGACAATTAATATAGTCGGCAGTGCCCTTTCCATATCTGGAAGCTCTGTATGCCTTTGACATATCTATGCTTGATGTGGTAACAATAGGTGCTGCAGCATCAAAAAAGTGAAGATATCCGTCACCCAAAAATTTTCTGATATTGTCATACAGTAAATCCGAAGTAAGAGGACCGCTGGCTATAACCGTATATTCATCCGGATTTATATCGGTTACTTCTTGTGGTATAACCTTTATATAGGGAGAGGATGAGATTTTCTGTGTGACAAGCTCCGAAAAGCGCATTCTGTCAACTGCGAGAGCACCGCCTGCCGGTACCTTTACTTCGTCGGCACAGTCCATAATGAGTGAGCCTATTATTCTCATTTCTTCCTTAAGTAAGCCTACGGCATTTTCAAGACGGTCAGAACGAAGTGAATTACTGCATACCAATTCGCACAGCGTATCAAGATGATGCGCCGGTGAATGCTTTTTAGGTTTCATATCATATAATTCTACATTAATGCCGTATTTTGCTATCTGCCATGCTGCTTCACATCCGGCAAGACCGCCTCCTATTACTTTAACTGTCATTACTTTTTCTCCTTGGATTTAACATCACATTCCGGGCAATATTTATTTTTACCGCGCGCTCCTTTTACAAAAAGCATGCCGCCACACTTTTCACATTTATCATTTGTGGGTGCATCCCATGAATTAAAATCACATTCCGGGTAATTAGAGCATCCGTAAAAATTCTTGCCTCTTTTTGTTTTTCTTTCTATTATATCACCGTCGCATTTAGGACATTTAACGCCCGTATGTTTGGTTATTGCTTTTGCATTGCGGCATTCCGGAAATCCGGGACATGCGAGAAATTTACCGAATTTGCCGTGCTTGTAAACCATTAATCTTCCGCATTTATCACATACTACATCCGAAACCTCATCTTTTATTTCGATGTTTCCGATTTTTTCTTCCGCCTTTTTAAGTGTATCTTCAAAAGGCGTGTAAAATTCAGAAATAACATTATGCCAGTCAAGAGCACCGTCTTCGATTTTATCCAGATTTGATTCCATTTCCGCGGTGAAGTCTGCATCAACTATATCCTTGAAATTTTCACACATTATGTTGTTTACTATAATTCCAAGCTCTGTGGGAACGAGAGTTTTCTTTTCACGGACTATATATCCTCTGTTCAAAATGGTGGTAATTGTAGGAGCATATGTGCTTGGTCTGCCGATACCCAGTTCTTCAAGAGTTTTGATGAGGGAAGCCTCTGTATATCTTGAAGGCGGCTGTGTGAAATGCTGCTCCTTTTCGATTTTTTCGGTTTTCGGAGTATCTCCTTCATTTAATTCGGGAAGCTTGGATTCTTTTTTCTCTTCGACATCCTTGCTCTCAGTATAAAGAATTGAAAATCCCGCAAATTTCACTGTTGAGCCTGTACTTTTAAAAGTATAATCACCTGCACTTAATTCTACCGAAACAACATCAAACAGTGCATCCGTCATTTGACTGGATATGAATCTTTCCCAAATCAGCTTATATATTTTATATTGGTCGGGCGAAAGAGAATCCTTGACACTTGCCGGGTTTAAGTCCGGATATGTGGGTCTTATGGCTTCGTGAGCATCCTGGGCATTTTTCTTTGTTTTATATACCTTTGGAGATGCCGGAAGATAATCCTTGCCGTATTCATTCACTATATAATTCCTGGCTTCTTCGACAGCATCGGCTGAAACTCTCAGAGAGTCTGTTCTCATGTATGTTATAAGACCGATTTGACCCTTTCCTTTTATATTTACACCCTCGTAGAGCTGCTGAGCCGCTTGCATCGTACGAGTAGAGGTAAAGGAAAGCTTTCTTCCCGCCTCCTGCTGAAGTGTGGAGGTGATAAAAGGAGGAGCACTGGTTCTCTTTTTCTGAGATTTTTTTACCTTGGTAACGGTAAAATTTTTATCCGATATGTCATCCAATATTTTTTGTGCATCTGCTTCTGTCGATATTTCTGTTTTTTTACCGTTTTTACCGTAGAAAGCCGCTTTGAATTTTTTCTTTCCGGAAATTAAGGAAGCATCTATTGTCCAGTATTCTTTTTCTTCAAAGTTGTCGATTTCCTCTTCGCGGTCGCATATGAGCTTTGCTGCCACCGACTGTACTCTGCCCGCACTCAGACCTTTTTTAACCTTTTTCCAAAGTAAAGGGCTTATCTGATATCCTACAATTCTGTCCAAAACTCGGCGTGCCTGCTGAGCATCGACAAGCTTCTCATCTATTTGACGCGGAGATTTTATGCCTGCGGTGATTGCTTTTTTAGTGATTTCGTTAAAGGTAATACGGCACTGTGAGCCTTCGTCAATATTTAAAAGATGAGCCAGATGCCAGCTTATTGCTTCACCCTCGCGGTCGGGGTCGGTTGCCAGAAAAATTTTATCTGCATTTTTTGCTTCTCGCTTAAGTTTTTTTACAAGTTCACCTTTGCCGCGGATGGTGATGTATTTGGGTTCAAAATTATTATCAACATCAACCGCCAGCTGGCTTTTCGGGAGATCTATAATATGCCCCATGCTTGCAACAACGCTGTAACCTTTTCCGAGATATTTTTTTATGGTTGTTGCCTTTGAAGGGGATTCGACAATTACTAATTTTTTAACCATTTTGTACTCCTTGCTTTCTTTATAATAGTTTGTTTTAAGGTTTTTGATAAAAATTACCCGGAAGCTTGATGATTTTACCCTGAAGCTCCAAAAGCATCAAGGTTGAGTTTATATAGCCGATATCAAGCTTGGTTTTTTCGCATATTGTATCAATGTGAACAGGCGTTTCATAAATGACCGACAGGATTATATTGTCGGGATTTTTGTTTGATGAAGTCGGCTCGGGTTCTTCAAGTACATCAGCTTTCTTAGAATCAAAAGAAGAATTGAGAAGCTTTTCGGCGTAATCCAGCCGATAGTATGATAAAACATCCTCATCACAGGTTACCACTCTGGCTCCGTCTTTTATAAGATAGTTTGTACCTTTTGAATACATGGATGTGATATTCCCCGGAACGGCGAAAACATCACGTCCCTGCTCGTATGAAGATTTTGCGGTTATAAGCGAACCGCTCTTTATATCTGCTTCTACCACTACAGTACCCTGACACAAACCTGATATTATTCTGTTCCTTTCCGGAAAATGAAATTTAGCAGGCTGAGTATTAAGCGGGTATTCACTTATTATCATGCCGTTGTTGATTATTTTGCGCATAAGAGCCGAATTTGACTTAGGATAAACCACGTTTACACCGCAGCCGATTACGGCGACGGTGGGTGCTTTTGAAAAAAGTGCTCCTTCATGAGCTTTTGAGTCTATGCCCATAGCCATTCCGCTTATTATCAGAACACCCTGAGAAGCTAAATTCTTTGATAGATTAAATGCGGCACTTTCACCGTAAACAGTAGCTTTTCTCGTTCCGACAACAGCTATACAGAGTCTTTCGTTGAGATTAATATGCCTTCCGCGGCAGTAAAGAACAGTCGGCGGGTCGGATATTTCTTTAAGCATATGAGGATATTCGTCGGAATCTATGGAAATTATAAACGAATCATGCTGCTTAAGTAAATTGTATTCGTTAATCAAATCCTCAGCATTTTTTGTGCACAGATGGTTTATTTCCTTTTCGCTTAAAAAATCAAACCTTGTAAATTCGGATATGCCTGCATCATAAATCGCATTGACGGTTTTAAATTCATCAAGCAATTTTAATTGTTTTATGCGGTTAATTTCTGCTTTTTGATTAAGCCACATCCACAATATTGCATTGTCCAAGCATATCATCTCCAAAAGTCTTTTACAAATACATTACTATAAAGAAGTAATTTTGTAAAGACCTTTTTTAAAAACTTTTATTTCTATTCCAAATTTTTTTTGATTTTTTTGCTTAATTTGAGTAATATTTTAATC
>CAYRGA010000129.1:0-4789 GCA_964423705.1 uncultured Oscillospiraceae bacterium | reverse complement strand
GTTCAACGAAGCTATAATTAATTATATCCGCAAGGAATACAATCTTTTAATCGGAGAGGTTACCGCTGAAAGACTAAAAAAGGATATTGGTTCCGCTTGCCCGCTTCAGCACGAAGAAACAGCCGAGGTATGCGGCAGGGATTTGCTTACAGGACTTCCGAAGTATTTGACGGTCACTTCCACCGATGTGCGAAATGCAATGAGCGAAAGCATAAGCACTATTGTCGATGCCATTAAAATAACCCTTGAAAATACTCCGCCCGAGCTTTCGGCAGATATTATGGATAAAGGAATAGTTTTGACAGGCGGCGGTGCGCTTATACGCGGCATAGACCTTGTCATTACACATGAAACCGGCATGCCGGTTATAATATCATCCGAGCCGCTGAATTCAGTCGCGGTCGGTGCCGGTATGGTTATAGATGAAATAGAAGCACTGAAGGGTGCATTACTTAATTCAAGAAGATTTTAAGATTAAAAGGTGTTTTTAAAATGTATTTTTTTCATAAAAACAAATTTAAAATTATGCTGGCAGCGGCAACCGTACTGCTTATGGTGATAATCTCGGCAGATTATGTGTCGGATACCAAGAAGTCAGGAGGCTTTGCCGAAATTTCCGGAAGCATTTTTGTCCCGGTGCAAGGCTGTGTAACATCCGCCTCAGGCTCTGTAAGCGGATTTTTCAATTATTTGAAAAATATGAAGGGCTATGAAAAGGAAAACGAAAAGCTCAGAGAATATGTCGCTCAGCTTGAAGATGAGATTCGCAAAACGGAAAGTCTTAAATCCGAAAATAAACGTTTGCGCTCACTTTTGGAATTAAAGCAGAATCAAACCGAGTATAAGACTGTCGCTGCCGATGTTGTGGCGTTCTCGACAGGCGGATTTTCCAAAAGCTATACAATCAACAAGGGACTGAAGGACGGCATAACGGAAAATTGTGCCGTTATTACACCTTACGGATTGGTCGGATATGTTACCGATGTCGGCAGAAGCTGGGCAAAGGTCTGCGCGGTTATCGATGCCAGTGTAAATGTAAGTGCAAGCATTGAACGTATAGGAAATACCGCTATCGTACAGGGTGATATGAGCCTTATGGAAAAGGGCATGTGTAAAATGACATATGTTTCCAAAGAAAGCGGTTTGGAAGTCGGTGATTATATTCAAACCTCAGGTTCCGGTGGGATTATCCCGGCAGGTATATACATCGGTAAGGTTAAGGAAATCAAAAATGATGTTACGGGTGTATCACAGGAAGCGGTGATAAAACCCGGTGTTGATTTTTCAAATATAGACGAGGTGCTTGTCATTAAGGATTCGTAATATCGGAAGGATAGCTGTATGAAATATTTTTGGTCATATTTAACTTTAATAGTGCTTTTTATTGCTTACGGCACGGTCGGCAGATATATAGAAATCTGCGGCATAGCACCCAATCCGGTGTTTGTGTTTGCAGTGTGCTATTCCATGTATAATTTTCCGGTGCGTTCAGCTGTTTTATGCGTAATTGCCGGTCTTTTGGCTGATTGCTTTGATTTGCATTTGATGGGATTTAATGCGTTCACGTACATGTATATCGGCTTGGCGGTTTCTCTTTTCGGAAGCTCGCTTATGAAAAAAAGCTTTTGGGCAGTGGTGCTTGGCGTAATTATCGTGTCGGCATTTTTGCAAACGCTAAATTTCATATTGTTTTATGTAATTAAAGGATATGCACCTTTTTGGTATGGATTTTTCAGAATAATACTTCCTTCCACGATATATGACGGCATTTTTGCTTTGATTATTTCACCATGGGCAAGATGGCTTAGTGAAGAACAGATAAGGGGATTTTAAAGTTGATGGGTAAATTCAGAGATAAAAATTTCATATTTGTTTTTATAATATCTCTTTTGCTGGCTTCGATTGTTTTTCGTCTGCTTGTTCTGCAGGTGGTAAAGGGCGATGACTATCTGCAGCAATCCAGAAATAAGCTTACAAATTCTGTGACAGTGTCAGCTCCGCGCGGCATTATATACGATAGAAACGGAAGGACGCTTATAACTAATCGTGTCGGCTTTTCCGTGCAGATAATATACAGCGATATAAACGAAAATAAATTCAACGATGTACTCTTAAATTTAATAAATTTGCTTAAAAAAAACGGGGACAATTATGTCGACAGTTTGCCTATAACAGCAAACAAGTATCACTTCACCTTTGAGGATGACGAAAACCAAAGTGCGGCAGACAAAGAAAAGGCTTTTAAGGAAAAATATAAGCTTTCACATGATAAAACGGCGAAGGATGCTATTGGCTTTTTTGCAAAAAAATACAATATTGATAACCGATACAATTCATCCGAAATACGAAAAATTGTCGGTGCACGGTATGAACTTGAGGTACGCGGCTTGGGCTATGGCTCTCCCGTCACACTTGCAAGCGACGTAAGCATGGAAACTGTATCGGTACTAAAGGAAAACAGTGCATATTATTCAAATGTAAATGTTGTCACATCACCGTTCAGAAACTATGTTTACGGAAGTCTGGCATCTCATATACTCGGACGTGTGGGTGTCATATACCAGGAGGAATATGAGAATCTTAAAGAATTAAATTACGGTATGAACGACATAATCGGCAAAGATGGGCTGGAAAAATATTTGGAAACCTATATAAAAGGCACCGACGGAAGAATTAATCAATCCAGAAACATCGGCACCGACACACTCGCTCCCGATGAAATTGCCGCAATTCCTGGCAATAATGCGGTTTTGACGATTGATTACAATTTGCAGAAAACTGCTGAAGATACTTTAAAAGAAACTATATTGGATATAAGAAAAAAAGGTTTAAGCTCCAAGGATAAAACAGGCGCCGACGTCGGCGGAGGTGCGGTGGTTGTTCTCGATGTAAACAGCGGTGAAATTCTCGCTATGGCAAGCTACCCCGATTTTGAGCCTGCAAGCTTTGATGATGATTACAGCAAGCTTATAAAGGATGCCGGAAAGCCTATGTTTAACCGTGCGATAAGCGGTACATATCCGCCCGGATCCGTATTTAAAATGCTGACAGCCATTGCAGGACTTGAAGAAGGGGAGATTACCACAAACGAAAAAATTCGTGATGAAGGACAATACGAGTATTACGGACAGAAGTTTAATTGCTGGATATGGACTCAGAGCGGTGCCACACATGGTTTGCAAAATGTATCCGAAGCGATAGAAAACTCCTGTAACTATTATTTTTACGAGGTTGGCCGCAGACTCGGTGAAAAGCGACTTTATGATTATGCCGTGAAATTTGGCTTGGGACAGCGAACCGGAGTGGAAATTGAGGGCGAATCTGAAGGAATCCTCGCAAATGAAGGATACAAAAAAGAAACCTTTGACCAGGTCTGGTATCCCGGAGATACACTTCAAATGGCTATAGGACAATCGTTCAATCTTTTTACACCGCTCCAGATAGCGAACTACATTGCCACTATAGCAAATGGCGGTACTCGATACAGACCGCATCTCACAAAGGAAATAAGAAATTACAAAACAGGGCAGACAGTAAAAAACTTTGAAGCGGAAAAAATCGAACAGATAGAAATGAAACAGTCAACATATGATGCCGTCACAAAAGGTATGTATATGGGTAGCCGACAGGGTACTTCATCAGCTGTGTTTGCGGATTTTCCGATAAATGTTTGCTCAAAAACGGGATCGGCACAGATTAATAACAAAAGTGCCAACGGTGTATTTGCAAGCTATGCACCGTATGAGGCTCCGCAAATAGCGGTAGCTGTCGTTATTGAAAGTGCCGGCGCCGGTAGTGCGCTTGCACCCATAGCACGTAAAATTTATGAAGAATATTTTAATTTAAACAATGAATATCAGCCCGATAAAAACACTCAAAAAAATGTTTTGTTAAAATAATTGTTAAAACCATATAAAAAACTATAGACAAATCATCAAAAATCTGTTAAACTTATAAAGGCGGTGATTTTATGCCTGAAATTATAGCCGTTACTTCTCCGAAAGGAGGATGCGGAGCAACATCTGTATGTGCCGGTATATGGCACTTTATGGCAGAAATGGGTATCAAAGTTCTGTCTGTCGATCTGTGCAGCGGAAGGTGTACCTTGGATTTTGCGCTTGGAATGCAGAATGATTCGGTTTTTGATATCTCAGATGTTGTTTCGGGTTCATGCAGCCTTGACGATGCCATTTGCCGATGTGATGAGAATGCTTTTTTCTTGAGGGGCAGTGAAGAACCGCTTGACATAAATGATGTGAGAAGTATATTTTCCGGTTTTGACTGTGATTATGTTATTTTGGATGTACCGCCGGCGGACAAATATCTTGACATGCTTCATGACGAGAATATAGATAAGCTTATTGCGGTGACGGATTGTTCACAGATTTCCGTAAAAATGTGCGGTAAATATATTGGCTGTCACGATACGGATAAAATTAACATCATTGTAAATAAAATTATACCGTCATATATTGAACAGGGTATATTTCCGTATGTAGATGAAATTTTGGACGATATCGGAGCATATCCGCTCGGGCTTCTGCCGTGGTCGTTCGACATGATTGCCGCGACCTCATCGGATATTAATGCTATAAGCAACGATGCCGCTTTATCTGAGTCATTCAAAAACACAGTACGCCGTATTTGCGGTGAAAGAGTGGTTGCCATGGATTTTGATAAATTAAAAATTGAAATAAAAAATAAAAAAAGTTTTGTTAATAGAAATAATGGGAGGTAATTGAAATGAATATTGCATTAATAGCACACGACAAGAAGAAAGAACTTATGG
>CAYRGA010000128.1:0-4890 GCA_964423705.1 uncultured Oscillospiraceae bacterium | reverse complement strand
GTATACACTCAAATACAACACCCAGTTCGGTCACTGCTATCTGCCGCGCGGAGTGCTTCTGCGCCTGGCATCATCGCTTCTCGACGTGGAGGAAGACGAGGTCGATGCAGCTGTGGATTTGCTCATGGCGGACGGAGTGCTCATATCGGAGAAGAATGACGATGCGGAGTGCATTTATTACCACACGCATTTTATGTGCGAGGAATACTGTGCGAAAAAGCTTTCCGAGTTAAACAAATACAAGTACGCTTTTAACCGCAATGAGATATTAAAGCAGCTTGATATAATAGAGAAAATGAGCAAAATCAGCTTCGCCGACATGCAGCGCGAGGCTGTGGTGAGTGCTGTGACAAACAGCGTGCTTGTCATAACCGGAGGTCCCGGAACGGGAAAGACCACCATAATAAATGCCATAATCGACATTATGCATTCAAACGGTCTTTCGGTTATCCTTGCCGCACCGACCGGCCGTGCCGCCAAGCGCATGAGCCAGGTCTGCTCCCTTGAGGCCAAGACGATTCACAGGCTGCTGGAGGCGGGGTATTACGGCAATGATGAGGAAATGGAATTCATGGTAAACGAGGACGACCCCATAGATGCCGACGTGGTGATAGTCGACGAGATGTCGATGGTCGATATCGTCCTTTTAAACAGTCTGCTAAAGGCCATCCGTCCCGGCACGCGCCTCATAATGGTCGGTGACGTGAATCAGCTCCCTTCGGTGGGACCGGGAAACGTACTTCGGGATATCATAGACAGCGGAGCGGTGGAGGTTATACGCCTTACCGACATATTTCGTCAGGCGAGAGAAAGCATGATAGTCACGAATGCCCACGGCATATATAACGGAAATTACCCCGTGTGCAACGTAAAGGACAAGGATTTCTTCTTTGCCGACTTTTTCGATGCTAACGACGGCTTAAGCTACATCCTTTCACTGTGCAGCAGCAGGCTTCCGAAGGCGTACGGTTTCAGTCCCTTCGATATTCAGGTGCTTTCTCCGGCGAAAAAGGGAATATGCGGCGTGTATAACCTGAACCAAAAGCTCAGAGAGGTCATAAATCCAGCGGAAAAAGGCAAAAAGGAGCATGATTTCGGCTTTCGTACCCTCCGTGAAGGTGACAAGGTGATGCAGATTAAGAATAATTACGATATAAAATGGTCGAACACATCGGGCGGCGAAGGCGGCAGCGGTGTGTTCAACGGTGATGTGGGTGTCATCACGGATATAAGCGAAAGCCTTCACACCGTGACGGTGATATATGATGATAAAAAGGTGGTCTATGATTTTAAGGATGCGGACGAGATAGAGCATGCTTACTGCATAACCATACACAAAAGCCAGGGAAGTGAGTTCCCGGCAGTCATAATGCCTATGTATGAAGCTCCGTACATGCTTATGAACAGAAATCTCCTCTACACCGGCATCACACGTGCCAAGCAACTTGTTATCCTGGTGGGAAAGGAAAGCATCATCCGCACCATGACGGACAATAACCGTGAGGACAGGCGTT
Source organism: uncultured Oscillospiraceae bacterium (assembly GCA_964423705.1). Lineage (GTDB taxonomy): Bacteria > Bacillota > Clostridia > UMGS1810 > UMGS1810 > CAKSIN01. The sequence continues at coordinate 3,376 of CAYRGA010000128.1, read as the reverse complement.
ATTCGGGCTTGAAGAACAAGCTTGCGGAAAAAGGTGAGGGTGAGGTATGCTTTTAAAAAGAATAAGCACGCTCATATCGGAGCTGTTCTATCCGAAGAAATGCCTGTACTGCGGATGGATAGTGCCGAACTACGGGAAGCTGTGCATCTGCCCGAGGTGCTCCGAAATCAAAACAGAGCCGTTTTTCTGCAAAAATGACGAGCATGTCCTTGACAGAACCGCTCTGCTGCTGAAATACAGCGGCAATGTCCGCCGTACCATGGTGAAGTTTAAGTTTGAGGGCAACAGGTACTACGGCTACACCTTCGGCAAGGTGGTTTACGATTCCGTAGGAGCGGTTTTTTTCCCTAAGGGTGCCGTCGTGACATGCATACCGCTCACGAAATCACGCAAGAGGAAATACAATCAAAGTGAGGTTATAGCCTCGGAGGTCTGCAAGCTGTCGGCTTCCGAATTTCAAGCGCACATGCTGAGAAAAACCCGCGATATCGCACCGCTGAGCAAGCTTAAGCGCAGCGAGAGGAAATTAATGGTGCGTGACACCGTAAGCGTAAATCCATATCACGATGTATACCGAAAGCATGTCATCGTCATAGATGATATTTTCACCACAGGCTCTACGGTGAACACTGCGGCACGCTCTCTTATCGCCTACGGGGCGAAAAAGGTAGATGCGGTGTGCACTTGCACAAAGAAACGATACTAAAGAGGTTTGAATTATGACTGTACAGATAGAAAATATAAATAAAAGCTTCGGAACGGATGTCATACTGGAGAACGTGTCACTTATCGCCTCCGACAACGAACGCATAGGTCTGGTGGGGCCTAACGGCGCAGGAAAAACCACTCTGCTTAAAATCATTGCCGGCGATATCGGCTACGACAGCGGCAGACTGATGATACCGAAGGCTTGCCGCGTGGGCTTTTTGCGCCAAAACAGCATTTTGTCCGAAAATCTGTCGATTTATGAGTACATGCTGGGTGCCTTTGACGATGTCATAAGGCTGGAGGAGGAAATGCGCCTTTTAGAGCAGCAGATGGGCGGAGGTATTTCCGAGGCGGAGCACGACAGAATACTTAAAAGCTACGGCGAAAAGAGCGAGATGTTTGAAAAGCGCGGCGGATTTGAAATGAAGGCGCGCATTTCGTCCATTCTCAACGGCATGGGCTTTGGCGGATTTGACAATAATATGAAAATTTCAAATCTGTCAGGCGGCGAAAAAACGAAGCTCTCCATGGCAAGGCTGCTTTTGGAGGCACCGGATTTGCTTTTGCTGGACGAGCCCACAAACCACCTGGACTTTAAAACAATGCAGTGGCTGGAAGGTTACCTTAAGAGCTACAAGGGCATCGTGATAACAGTGTCCCATGACAGATATTTCCTGGATTCCGTGGTAAACACCATATATGAGATAGAGCAGAACCGCATGGAACGCTACAGTGGAAATTATTCCGCATATGTAGAGCTTAAAAAGCAGAACATCGCTGTGCGCATGAAGCACTACACCGCACAGCGCGAGGAAATAAAAAGACTGGAGGAATACGTGGCTAAAAACGGCGTGCGCGCCTCCACCGCGAAAAGTGCGAAGAGCAAGCAAAAAGCAATCGACCGCATGGTTCTCGACGAAAAGCCGACAGTCACGAATAAGACCTGCCGCTTTGCATTTGACGGGGTTTTCCGCTCATACAACGATGTCCTCACCGCTGAGGACGTGCGCCTTAAGGTTCCGAAAAACGGTATCCTCGAAAGTATAGCCGAGGGTATATCATTTGACATCAAACGCAGCGAGAAAATCGGCATTGTCGGTGCGAACGGCATAGGAAAATCCACACTCCTTAAGAGCATACTGGGCATGCACGAGTACTATGACGGTGAAATAGAGCTCGGCAGAAATATAAAGCTGAGCTATTACGACCAGGAGCAAAGACTTCTTAGCGATGAAAAGACAATATTTGCCGAGATAAGTGACAGGTTTCCCCTTATGGATGAGGTCGATATCCGTTCAAAGCTCGGAGGGGTGCTTTTCACGGATGAGGATGCCTTTAAAATCGTCGGTGAGCTCAGCGGCGGCGAGCGTGCCAGACTGATGTTTTTGATTATTATGCTCGAAAAACCGAATTTCATGATTTTGGACGAGCCCACAAATCATCTTGATTTACCGGCAAAGGAGGCTCTCGACGAAGCGATAGCGTCATACGAAGGTACGGTGCTTTTCGTGTCCCACGACAGATATTTTCTTAATAAAACCGCCGATAAGATATATGAGCTTACATCGGACGGCATAGTGAAGTATAACGGAAATTACGATTCGTATGTGGCGGCACTTTGCGAACGTGAAAACACCGAAAACACTGTGACGGTGAAAGCCGAAGCGAAAGTCAATGACTATGAAATGCAGAAAAAACACCAGTCCATGGTGCGCAGCCTTACGAGGAAAATCGAAGCGGCCGAAAAGAATATCGCCGAATTTGAAAATAAAATAAAAAGTGTTGATACGGAACTTGAAAATTGCGGTGCGGATTTCGAAAAGGCAAAACAGCTCTATGAGGAAAAGCAGCAGTATGAGCTGGACTTGAATGAAAGCTATGAGCTTTGGGAAAGTTGTACCGCTCAGCTGGAACAGCTGGAAAAAGAGTGCTGAAAATAATGTCCGTCTGTGGATATGAAATGGGAAAGAGCCGACAGCAACAGGTACATACTTGAAGTATGGGAGGGTGTCTGTGCCCTCCCTTTTTATTGTTAGAAAACATTTTTTCTCATCGGAGCCCAAAGTATCTGCCGCCAATCATTTTTGTATTTTCCGTGATCGGAGCGGCAACAGATACATTAAGACGTGCGGAGCTTTCGTTTATCCCGTCTATGAATAACAGCGGTTCCTTGACACCGTGCCTTCGGAGTTCTTGATCATACCAAAGCATAAATTTTCTTTGCTCTTGCCAACGAAGTTTTTCTGCATAATCCCAAATTTTGCGAGAGTGCATACCTCTCTCGGCGATTTTCTTTGGGGTTTTGCCATGATGTGCAAGGAGTCTCATAATTATCATATCAGGGGTTACAGTTTCTATCTTTGCCTCGTTTATAATTCGGTTATGAATTGCGTTTAAGCGAACAGTTTTGGATGTCTCCGACACTTGAAAAACCGGAAAGCTTGCGTAATGATGTGCGTGAGCTTATGCAGTTTTTGGAAACGGGCGGAGCAAAGCCTATTGATGTTGATATTGATGACGAAACAGAACCGAGCGGATATGATGGAGGAAACGGAATTATTGATATTAGAACTTACGGAGAAAAAGTACTTGATATCGACTACGAAGATGTCAATGAACTGCATAACGATTGTGTTCGGGAAGTGAAGAGTATTAACGGTGCGATTGA
>CAYRGA010000127.1:0-4974 GCA_964423705.1 uncultured Oscillospiraceae bacterium | reverse complement strand
GCAATAGGTATGGATTGGCAAAATTCTAATGAACGAGCGTGGAATCGTGGCTACAGCAAAGCAAAAGAATATCACGAGGCAAAAGGTGATTTGAACGTTGTGGTCAGTTATATTTGTGAGGACGGATTTCCTTTGGGCGAATGGCTGCACTCTCAGCGGACACACAGAAAAAGGCTTTCGGAGGACAGACTTAAAATGTTACGCAAGCTTGGTATGGTCGGACTTAGTTAATATATGGGAGATGTTATTGTGAATAAGAATTTATTGATTATCGGAGCAAGTTGTTGTGGACTATCAGCAAGAGAAACGGCACAAGCTATGGGTTGTTTTGAAAAAATTGCATTTCTTGATGATAATATCAAGGATATGCCTGATGGTAGTGAGATTTTAGGTGGAATTGAAGATTATGAAAATCTTGTCACGGAATACAGCAATATCTTTGTGGCAATTTCAAATCCCGAAATAAAATTAAATATGCTGAAAAAAATCAAAGAAACTACACCTTACAGAATAGTGACACTTATTTCACCGAAAGCCTATATATCTCCTTCTGCTCAAGTTTTGGACGGTTCCTTGATTGAAGCAATGGCAACTGTAAACACAGGCTCTGTTATATCTGTCGGCTGTATAATCGGAGCGGGCAGCGTTGTGAATCATTGCAGTATGTGTTGTGATGGTGTGCATATGGAGTGCAATGCAACGGTAGCGGATAATACTTTGGTTCCGGCAGGAACATTTATAGACAGTGGTGTGATTTATAAGCGAGATAGCATAGAGGTGAATGATTTATTTTTTGACTCGGAAAAGCAGAATAATTCTGTAAAAAAACCTCACGGACCTTTGCCCGTGAATGGTAAGGAATACTGCTTTGAGGATGGAATGTGAGGTGTATGATATGTATAAAGCATTTATAAAAAGATTTATTGATATTATCCTGTCTTTTATGGGAATGGTTGTTTTAATACCTGTTTTTCTGATTGTCGGAATGATAATTTATATTGATGACCCGGGACCGGTGTTTTTCAAGCAGCAGCGTGTTGGGAAAAACAAAAAAATATTTTGGTTACATAAGTTTAGAAGTATGAAGATAAAAACCCCCGATATTCCCACTCATATGCTTGAAAACCCCGAACAATATATAACACGATGCGGGAGGATAATTCGTAAATTCAGCATAGATGAGCTTCCGCAGGTATATGACATTTTAATCGGAAAAATGTCAATCATAGGACCTCGTCCGGCGCTTTGGAATCAGACGGATTTGATTGCCGAACGTGATAAATACGGCGCTAACGATATAAAACCCGGCTTGACGGGATGGGCTCAGATAAACGGAAGAGATGAATTGCCCATTGATATAAAAGCTGAATTTGACGGTGAATACGCAGGAAAATTAAGCCGCGGAGGTTTTAATGCATTCTTTATGGACTGCAGATGCTTCACAGGTACTGTTTTAAAGGTTTTAAAGGGTGACGGAGTGGTTGAAGGCAGTACTGCCGACGAATCCGTCGTTGAAGAAAAGGTGGTTATAAACAAATGAAATATTCGGTTTTAATGTCGGTATATAAAAATGATGATCCCAATTTTTTGAAAACGGCATTGGAGAGTATATATGAGCATCAAACGAGAAAGCCTGACGAAATTGTCGTTGTTTTTGACGGCAAACTGACAGATGAGCTGTATGGTGTTTTGAACAAGTTCAGAAAAAATAAGGAAAATATTGTTTTCTATTATCCTCAGGATGTGAACAGAGGATTGGGACAGGCTTTGAAAATCGGTTCGGAAAAATGTACCGGGGACTATATTTTAAGAATGGATTCGGATGATATAAGTGTTTCGGATAGATTTGAAAAACAAATAAAATATATAGAAGAACATCCCGATATAGATGTTTTGGGAACAGATATTGCCGAATTTGATAAATCGCCCGAAAACGAAAATATGCGACTGAGGGTTTGTCCGCAAAAACACGATGATATTGTTAAAATGGGAAAAAAGAGAAATCCTATGAATCACGTTTCGGTTTGTATGAAGCGTTCTGCTCTTGAAAAATGCGGTGGATATGAAACTCTACTGCTTTTGGAGGATTATTATTTGTGGCTTAAAATGATAGCCGTAGGCTGTAAGCTGGAAAATATGCACGAAGCATTGGTCAATGTGCGCGTCGGAAACGGCTTTGACGGAAAAAGAGGCTCAAAGGAGAGAATAACGGGCTGGCGCGTGCTTCAAAAATTTATGCTTGAGCATAAATTGATAAATCGAATCGAAGCGGCGGTTAATATGGTGTACATTGTGGGGTTTGTGTATTGCCCGACAGGCTTTAAAAAAATGGTCTATAACAAATTGCTGAGAAACTAGGATTGGGGGAAAATGTATGAAGATAGGAATAATAACCCATTATAATGTTCATAATCACGGGGCATTGCTTCAGCTTTACGGTTTAAAAAAGGTTTTGGAAGATAACGGCAATGAAGCAAAAGCTCTTACATTTAAAAAAAATTTTGATTTTATGGAACAGGGAATGGATAAAAAATACGATATTTCGATAAAATCACTTTTTTGGTATTTATCATATACTTTTAAGATAGGACTTAAAAGAAGTCTTTTTAATGTTCAAAAAAGAAATATTCTTAATAAATTTAAAGAGCCGATGGTTGGAGAATATTATTCAAGAGCTGAAAAACTTGATGCGGTTTTTATAGGCAGTGATGAAGTCTTTAGCATAGAGGCGGGAGTCAATCCTCTGTTTTTCGGGATAGGTGTCCCTTGCCGGAATATATATGCTTACGCCGGCTGTTGCGGACCGACGGATATTTGCCTTTTTAAGGAAAGAAATATGGATTCGCTTGCTTCGGCTGGGCTTAAGAATATGAAAAAAATATCCGTACGTGATAAAAACACAAAAGAGGCAGTTGCTTTTCTGACGGGTGATGAACCGATGGTTGTTTGTGACCCGGTTCTTCTTTACGGTTATAAGGATGAGATAAAAGAGCTTGAGCGAAAGATAAAAGGCGACTATCTGCTTATATATGCGTATGACAACAATATGAATGATGAAAATGAAACGAAAATGATAAAAGCCTTCGCAAAGAAAAATAATTTAAAAATTGTATCCGCCGGTTTTTATCATAAATGGTGCGATAAAAATGTCGATGCATCTCCGATTGAACTGCTCGGATATTTTAAACACGCAAAATATGTTGTTACAGATACCTTTCACGGCTCGGTTATGTCGCTTATAACAAATGCGGAATTTGCGTCAAAAATCAGGGGAAATAAGAATAAGCTTTATGATTTGCTTGAAAGGTTTGAGGCTTCGGAGAGGATTATCGAAAGCTTTGATGGTTTAGATGACTGCTTTAAAGAACCGATTGACTATAAGAAGGTTAATGACAGAATTTCGGAGTATAGAAAAAGTTCGATGGATTATTTGGATTCTTGCTTGCAAGATGCTAAGCTGAGAATAGGAGGGAAGCATAATGGATAATGTTAAGTTTTTTTCGAAGATTTCAATTATTGTTCCCGTTTATAACGTTGAGAAATATATAAGAAAATGTATCTCTTCGATATCCGAGCAGACATATAAGAACATTGAAATTATTGCTGTTGACGACGGTTCAACTGACGAGAGCGGTAAAATCCTCGATGAAATATCAAAAGGAGAACCGCGTATTAAAATTATTCATAAAAAAAATGAGGGAGTAAGTGCTGCGAGAAATGACGGGCTGGCCGTGGCAACCGGGGATTATGTAAGCTTTGTTGACGGTGATGACTATATTTCAAAGGATTATGCCGATTATATGGCGGAGCTTGCGGCAAGCGGTGCGGATTTTTGCTTGTCGACAAATTGCTATATGAAAAAAGGCGAGAAGCAAATTGAAGAACTGAAAACGGAAAAATATTCTCCCGATGATGCGACTGCACTTTTATTATCCTGCAAGGTTATTGTCGGTTGCTGGAATAAGCTGTATAAAAGAGAATTTCTTAAAAAAAACAACCTAACATTTTCATCGAAATTGTTTTACGGAGAGGGACTTTATTTTATAGTAAATGCCGCTCAATGTGCAAATTTCGTTACAGTCGGTAATAAAAAAGTGTATTATTACAGACGAGATAATGAAAATTCCGCATGTACGAATTTTAATATAAAAAAGATTCAAAACGGTGAAGAATCTTTGAAATATATAGAAAAGGAGCTTGTCGGCAAGACAAAAGCTATCGATTCGGCTTTGATGCTTCACATGGCTATGTTTCATATAGGCGCAGCTGTTCGAATTAAAACAAATAATCTTGAAAAGAAATATTCGGATGATTATAAAAGACGGCTTGGCTTTATAAGAAAAAATATTTTTTCGATTTTAACGGATAAAAGGATATCATTATACAGAAAAATATTGCTGTTTTTGGGTTGTATAAGTCCAAAGCTGTTATCGACTTTGGATATAAAACGAAGAAAAAGGATATCTGACAGAAGTATTTAAAAGATTGGAGAAAAAAGATGAGGTTTTCGATTATTATTCCTTTATATAACTGTGAAAAATTTCTTGACAAATTGTTCTGTTCTTTAAATAATCAAGAAAATAAGGATTTTGAGGTAGTTTTTATTGATGATAAGTCAACGGATAAAACCTTGGATAAATTTGAAAAAATCAAAGAGAATATTGATTATAACTATAAGTTTTTAAAAAATTATGTCAATTTAGGTCCCGGAACAAGCCGGAATACTGCTTTAATGAATGCTTCGGGGGAATATGTGTTGTTTTTGGACAGTGATGATGCTATATCGCCGGAGACAATGAAGGTTTTAACAGAAACAGTCGAAAAAGAAAATTATCCCGATGCTGTTTTGTTTGATTATACTATGGTTTATCCCCATAAGAGGATAAGATGTTCAACGATACCGAATTTTGATGAGGGGTATGTTTCGAAGGATGATGCGATAATATATTCGACCGGCGGAACTTGGTGTAAAGT
>CAYRGA010000126.1:0-5001 GCA_964423705.1 uncultured Oscillospiraceae bacterium | reverse complement strand
AGTCATTTCCGGTTTCTTTGGCACGCTTATACAATCTGTCAAATTTGAGATATTTGTTGCAGTCAATGCACGGATTTGGTGTAAATCCGCATTCGTATGCTTTTATAAATCGGTCAATAACATTTTTTTTAAAATCTTCGGTAAAATTAAAAACATAGTAGGGGATATCAAGCCTTGCACATACATTTCTGGCATCGGTTATGTCATCTGCCGAGCAGCATGACTTCTCCGGACTTATTCCCGCATCATCATTATTGTACAGCTTCATTGTTATACCGATGCAGTCGTAGCCGGCTTCCTTTGTAAGATAAGCCGCTACACTTGAATCCACACCGCCGCTCATGGCTATCAGAGCTTTTTTATTAGTGCACATATTATCTACCTCTTAAATTCTATTATATCTTTTATGACCTCACCGGCAATAATTAAGCCTGCTACAGACGGAACAAAAGCATTCGAACTCGGAAGTGAGCGACGTGAAGCGATGTTCGACATATCTTCACATCCGGATGTCAAATATTTTTCCACAACATCCCGAGACGGTTTAAGCGGAATTTCCTCCGAATAAACGACCTTAAGCTTTTTGATTCCGCGTTTTTTTAATTCATACCGCATAACCTTTGCCAATGGACAAACCTTGGTTTTGTATATATCGGATACTTTAAAAAGGGTAGGGTCGGTCTTGTTTCCGGCACCCATTGCCGAAATTATTGGAGTATTGACCTCATCAGCTCTCATTATAAGCTCTATTTTACCCTTTACGGTATCTATGGCATCGACAACATAGTCGTAATCCGAAAAATCAAATAGTTCGGCTGTTTCGGGCAGATAAAAGCAATTATAGCTGTTCACGACAGCATTCGGATTAATTTCTTTTATACGCTTTTCAGCAACATCAGTCTTAAACTTGCCGATTGTTTTGGTTGTCGCTATTATTTGCCTGTTTATGTTGGTTTCACTTACGGTATCACTGTCTATTATATCCAATGTACCGACACCGCTTCTGGCAAGTGCCTCTACGACATATCCTCCGACACCGCCGATTCCGAAAACCGCAACCCGCGAATTATATAATTTTTTCATTGCTGCTTCGCCGAACATCAATTCTGTCCGTGAAAATTGATTAAACATAAAATTCTCCAATATTTTGCGTTATACTATAAACATACTGTTCTGCAATTAATTCATAACATTTAATTTTGCTTACGTACGATTTTATATTCATCATACATTTGAAAATACGGACAGCAGCTGTGAGGCTGTGTCACGAAACGTGCCAAATCATCCTCATCAAGGTTAATTTCGCATACTTGTTCATATTCATCATAGTATGAGCATAGCTCACATTGAGTAATTTTCTTGTCATTATTCATAATGCGACGGATATCAGACTGCCGTATATATTCCGCTCAAGTCTGTAAATTCCGATTCCTCCTGTTCGGTGTCATATATATCGGATATTTCGATTTCTTTGTTATTATTTATAAGAGAAACTGTAATTGAGTGATTTTCATCACTGTATGTGCACTTAGCATTGTCGGTAATATTGCATACGATATTAACCTTCTCGGTGCCTTCTTCATTTTCTGCAGTATAGGTCAGCAGTACCGTATCCTCGGTTATGGCATAAACACTCACATTAAGACCGGTAACGAAATTTTGATATTCGCCGTTCCAATTTTTGTCACCGTAATTTACTACGGGTTCACCGACTTCTGCCAATTCATATTTTCCTGTCCAGTTTTCACTTCTTTTTACGTCCTTGTTAATCCATATATCATCAACGGAAATTACATTGTTTCCAGATTTTAAATTAAATTTAATGCATCTGTTATCGGAATTGTGAATAGCGTATTTTAAGCTGGAGCTTTTAAAGTCAGCTTTAAATTCCTCACAGGTACGTACGGATTCAAAGCTTATCGTCACCGATGCGTCATCCTCACCAAGAACAGTGGCGGTTTTGATTTCCCCGGTTTCTTCGTTTAAGCATCGGTACACACCAACCCACAGCTGCTGTTCCGCTTCAACCTCTTCAACCTCTTTTTTACATCCTGAAAAAGCTGACGCAATTAATACGACAACCAACAAAACAACTGATTTTCTAAGCATTGCATATATCTCCTTTGTAAATTATCATTCAATATCGGTAATTCATAAAACTCAATACCAAATAATTATATATTTTTTATCGGCATTTGTCAATTGCTGATAAAAAATATTTATGAATGTAGCGTAAAATATTTACAAATTGTAAACTTCGCCGTCGTTTCCGCTCCATTGCTTGACAAATAAAAAAACGTATATTATAATATTTTTAACCGAAAGATATGGGTTAAATTTACATACATGAGGAGAATGTACATGTCCGAAAGACAACAGCATATAAGAAATTTCTGTATTATTGCGCATATAGATCATGGTAAATCCACGCTTGCCGACAGAATTTTGGAGAAAACCGGTGTTCTTACCCAGCGCGAAATGCAAGACCAGATTCTTGATAATATGGATTTGGAGCGCGAAAAAGGAATAACCATAAAGGCAAGAGCAGTAAAGCTTGTATATAAAGCAAATAATAACGAGGAATATATTTTTAATCTTATCGACACGCCGGGACATGTTGATTTTAATTATGAAGTTTCCAGAAGTCTTGCGGCTTGTGAGGGTGCCGTACTGGTAGTTGATGCATCTCAGGGAATCGAAGCGCAGACATTGGCTAACACTTATCTGGCTGTTGACAATAATTTGGAAATAGTTCCTGTGATTAACAAAATCGATTTACCCAGTGCCAGACCCGATTATGTTAAAGAAGAAATCGAAAACATTATCGGTATTGATGCACAGGAAGCCCCGCTTATTTCTGCTAAGCAAGGCATAGGCATTGAGGATGTTTTGGAAAAGATTGTTGAGATGGTTCCACCTCCGGCAGGTGATATTAATAAGCCGTTTAAAGCTTTAATATTCGATTCGTACTACGACGCATATAAAGGTGTCATAGTATATGTAAGGGTATTTGACGGCGAAATAAAAGCCGGTGACATAATTAAATTTATGTCAACCGAAAAAGAATTTGATGTTGTGGAAACCGGATATTTATCCGCTCTGGGCTCTATACCGTCAAAATCAATCAAAGCAGGTGAGGTAGGGTATATTGCTGCGAGTATAAAGACCGTTTCTGATGCACGAGTAGGTGATACGGTCACAAATGCGGAAGCTCCCGCTGATGAGCCGCTCCCGGGTTACAAGAAAGTCAACCCGATGGTTTTCAGCGGTATTTATCCGGCTGACGGAGCCAAATACGGTGATTTACGTGATGCGCTGGAAAAATTGCAACTGAACGATGCGGCTCTTTCGTATGAACCCGAAACATCGGTTGCTCTCGGTTTCGGATTCAGATGCGGTTTTCTGGGACTTTTGCACATGGAAATTATTCAGGAGAGAATCGAAAGAGAATACAATTTAGATATTGTTACGACCGCACCCAGCGTTGTATATAAAGTATATAAAACCGATGGAACAATGGTTGAAATCTCTAATCCTACAAATCTGCCGCCTATGTCGGAAATCGAACATATGGAGGAACCAATGGTTAATGCCGACATTATGCTTCCTGTACAATTCGTCGGAAATATAATGGAGCTTTGCCAGGAACGCCGCGGTATATATAAAACTATGGAATATTTGGATGCGACACGAGTTATAATTCATTATGATTTACCTTTAAATGAAATCATATATGATTTTTTCGATGCACTGAAATCACGTACCAAAGGTTACGCATCGTTTGATTATGAGCTTAAAGGATATGAAAAATCCGACTTGGTAAAGCTTGACATGATGCTAAACGGTGAGATAGTCGATGCACTTTCGTTTATCGTTCATGAATCAAAGGCATATGCGCGAGGCAGACGAATCGCAGAAAAGCTTAAGGAAACAATACCCAGACAGTTATTTGAAATACCGGTTCAAGCCGCAATCGGAAATAAAATCATTGCCCGTGAAACCGTAAAGGCAATGCGCAAGGATGTTCTGGCAAAATGCTACGGCGGTGACATTACCCGAAAGAAAAAACTTCTTGAAAAACAGAAGGAAGGAAAAAAACGAATGCGCCAAATCGGAACGGTAGAAGTTCCGCAGGAGGCTTTTATGTCCGTATTAAAGCTGGACGAATAATCATTAAAAATTCAACCCACATAATTGTTTTGAGCAGTTTATGTGGGTTATTTTTTAGATTAATCAATAAATCATTCATCAGAGCTTTGATTTATATCTATGTTTGCGATGGGATTGCTGTCAGCTGCGTTGAGCAAATCATCATTGTTTATATGAGTATATATCTGAGTGGTTGCAAGGCTCGTATGTCCAAGTAGCTCTTGAAGTGTCTTTATATCAACATTTCCTTCCTTATACATAAGTGTAGCGGCTGTGTGGCGTAATTTATGCGGCGAAAATAATTCAGCGTCAATGCCTGCTTCATTAAAATATTTTTTTGCCAAAAGCTCAACCATACGGTTGCTTATTCTACGGCCGCGGCTGCTTAAAAAAAGTGCATCCATATCCTCATGAACTTTGACCTCAGGTCGTACCTCAAGATAGCTTTGTATGGCATCAATACACATTTTATTTAAATAGACAAGTCTTTCTTTATTTCCTTTACCTATAACCCTAAGTGTACGTTTATCAAAATTTATATTTCTGAGATTTATGCCGACAAGCTCCGATAAACGCAGGCCGCAACTGAGAAAAACCGCAAACATGGCAAAATCACGCTGCTGATTGTTGCCGTCAATGCTTTTTAAGAAATTCACGCTTTCCTCAAGAGTTAAGTATCGCGGCATTCGTTTTTTGATTTTTGGAGAATCAAGATTTGATGCCGGATTTGAAGGTATGTATGCAAGTCGTGAATACAGATAATTAAAATATGAACGCAAGCATGAAACTTTTCTGGCACGATAATTGTCATTTGATGAATGGTTGTTATTTATAAATGCCATGAATTCATAC
>CAYRGA010000125.1:0-5031 GCA_964423705.1 uncultured Oscillospiraceae bacterium | reverse complement strand
ATTTCCGCGAACTTTTCCCGAAAGTGTTTAAAACAATAACAGTTGATAACGGTTCGGAATTTGCCGATGTTTACGGAATGGAAAAATCAATATTCGGCGGCAGACGCACAAAAGTATATTATTGTCACCCATACAGCAGTTGGGAACGCGGAACAAACGAAAACATAAATAAAATGGTGCGCCGCCATTACCCCAAAGGAACAAACTTTGAAAAGTATTCAAATAAAGAATTACTATTCCTTAACGATTGGATAAATAACTATCTCCGAAAGATTTTCGGCTATCGCTGTTCCGCTGACATTTTCGCTGAAGAAATGGCGGCGTTTTTGTGAAAAATAGATAAACACAAATTATTTTAAATTATTTTCGCATTTACTCTTGACATTTACAACATCCGCGTATTTATGAGCGCGGAGCATCTGCGATAAGGTTATACAGTTGCTCGTTAAAGGTGAATTTTGAAGTCGAAAGACGGTCTGCTGTCCACCAGTTTTCGTAAGTGTTTTTAATCTCAGCGTTCGTACTGTTGTTCATGTAATAAAAATGTCCATTCCACGATGATGCTGCCTTTCCGTATACGGAATTGCCGGCTATGGCTTTAAAATCGCCAAAAAAATCCTTGTAATATAGTCCCCAGTTAGTGAAGCTGCCTATTTGGATACCGCTGATCTTATAGTTCCATAAAGTATAATTTATGCTGTTATTTTTCATCATGGTACCAATGCCGTTATAGTACACTGCGGGATTAAATTCACCCATGTACACCGCCACTCCGTAATTTTTTCGAGCATTTACAAGCGAAGTTATAAGCTGATTTGTGGTATCGTAATCCGCATCATACGAATGGAGCTGATACATCATGTTTGTCCAGCCGTAGCTTGACGGATTCGGAAGCTTATACATACGCCATATAGCCTCTATGGTGATATTGTGATAAGGGTCTTTTTCCCGCACTGCCTTTATCATCCTGTCATACAGCGGTATACGTGGGTCACTTGCCGTATCAACCCACGGGCTTACAGCATAGGCTGATGAAACATTGTGGCTCGTATCGGCGTTATTGAGCGGTTCATTCATGATGTCGTAGGAAACGACTGTCTTCCCTAATTTATATCTGTCGGCTATTTCTGTCCACAAATCCTCCATTATCATCTGATACTTTTCCTCAAAATAAAGGAAATTCCTTCCTGCCTTGCCGGTGCTGTGGTCGCCGCTCTGACCGCCTGGGCAGCCGTGCATATCCAGCACCACGTAAAGTCCGTATTTACCTGCTGTTTCGATAGCCCAATCAAGGCGTTTAAAGCCCGGATTATCATCGTCGTTTTTCGTGTAATAAGTTCCGTTTTCATCTGACATAAAATTTCTGTACCAAAACGGTATACGTACACAGTTAAATCCAAGGTCCTTGATATTTTTAAAATCCCATTCCGTTATGTAATTATCCTGATATTTTTCAAAAAGCTCTGCGGCTTCGGCTTTTCCGAAATTCTTTTCAAAGTATTCGAGTGTATCGAGATTTGCCCAAGCATTCTCGGTACCGTTTTTTACGGTGACACTACTGTTGAAAGCCAGCAAAGGACACATCCACGTTTCCTGAAGAAGCCACCCGCCCAGGTTTACGCCCTTTAGAATCACAGTCTTTCCGTCCGATGACTTCAAATATCCGTCTTTGACTTTCAATATATCCAATTTATTCAGTTCAAGTGTATACGGCTTAGCCATGGGCTTAAGCTCCCCCGCACCGCTCCACACGAAAAGCTTTAAGGTATCGGCAGCTCCAAGGTTCAGCCCCTCGGTTAGCAGCCTCGTTCCGGACTTTTTCGATGTTCTGTCGGATACCGACACAGAGGTGATTTTTTTATTTTTATACAGGACAGACATTACCTTCACATCTGTATCGGCATTTGAAGTAAGGGTAAAGCTTCCGACAGAGTCGTTAAAGGTTATGCTCACCGGAAGCAAATCAACACTCGCCTCACAAGCCGATATCACACCAAAGGTAACGGCAAGCACGGTCAAAATTAAAGTACGGATAAGATTTTTCATGGTAATTTCCTCCGATATAAACATATAAGCTTGACAAATAAAAAATATTTGGCTATATTTAAACTATAAACCCATTACTTCATTTTGTCAAGGAGGATTTATGGATATAAAGCTTCTTGTAAATTTAAAAGTCTACCGCGAAAAATTTTTAATGGAGAATTACTGCGGTACAAACAACATCCTCGCTCTGGTTACGGAAGGAAGCTTCTCATTTGAAGCTCCCGAGGGCAAGTATACCGTTAAGCCATATGAGGGAGCTCTGTTCCGTCACAATGTCCTCTATCACCGTGAGGTCATAGAGCCGGTCACGATGTATCTGTTCCGCTTCACCTCGGATGTGCCGATATTCGCAAGCGACCTCATTGTGTTTGCAAATCCCGCCAGAATCAAGTCAACTGTCGATATGCTCGATATGCTTGATAACAGCATATTCAAGGATGAGTTTGAATACCGCAAAAATCTTTTTAACGACATCATAACACAGTATATGATGGAAAACAGCTCCTTTGTCAGCACAAAAAGCGATGCACCGACAGAGGCGGCTGTATCCTTTATAAACGCCAATATGCACAAAAAAATAAATCTCTCGGAAGCCGCTGCAAAGTCGAAGCTTTCATATGTGCAGTTCTTAAGACGATTTAAAGAATACGCGGGAATGTCCCCGTCGGACTATATCACCACACTCAGAATACAAAAAGCAAAAAGCCTGCTTGCCGATACCGATATGTTTATCAAGGATATCGCAGGATTGTGCGGCTTTGAAAACGAATACTATTTCAGCAATTTTTTCAAAAAGCACATAGGCGTTTCACCTCAGACCTACAGAAAAACACGCTTATAACCAAATGGCAGGTCTGAATTTCATTATTGAATTTCCTTTTTATTTTTCCGTAATATAAAATATTCAGGGTCGAACACGCAGGTTTGACCCACTGATGTTAATATGAACGTTCCATAACCCACAAAATGATAAAATATTATATCTTTTGATAAAAAATATATATTCCTTCTGTACATTTGCCATGATAAAATTTAATAAACAGCAGTTGCTGAAGGAGAAAAACAGCTGAATGTCAAATTTTTTGAAAGCAAGTGATACAAAATGAAAAATGCTCTTATTACGGGTGCAACGGCAAACACCGGTCTATGCACCGCGAAAAAACTCTCACAGCTTGGTTATCGTGTGCACATAACCGGCAGAAATCTCGAAAAGACACAAAGAGCCGCTGACAGCATTATGAAAGCTATTCCCGGGTCAGAGGTTATTGCCTACTCTGCTGACATATCAAAATGCGGCGATATCGAAAATCTTTTTTGTCAACTGCGCAAAAGCACCGATACACTTGACATTTTTGTCGCCAATGCAGCGAATCTCGGCATTGGCCTTGACACCCTCAACACCACCTTCCGCGATTTCGATGAAATAGTAAACACCAACATATGCGGAACATTCTTCTGTGCCGCCAAAAGTGCGGAGCTTATGAAGAAAAAGGGCGGAAGCATAGTTTTAATGAGCTCCGTACAAAGCAAGGGTGCCGTAAAAGGACGCAGTGTATACGGCATAACGAAAGCGGCGATAAATTATATGGCAAAGGCTCTCGCCTATGATTTGGCACCCTACTCTATCAGAGTAAACGCACTTTTGGCAGGAGCGATACGCACAGACCGCTGGGACAGTCTTGACGAAAATGCTTTATCGGATATGCGTTCAAGGTACCCCGCTCACCGCGAATCAACCATGGAGGAAATAGCCGATGCGATTATATACCTTGCGCAGGATTGCCCGAAAACACTCACGGGAACAGAGCTTTTGATAGACTCCGGAGTCAGTATCAGTCTGCTTTCGTACAATTCATGATGGTTAAAAGGAGCAAAAAAACATGAAAATTACCGATATAAAAACATTTATAATGGATGCTTACCGCACAAACTGGACCTTTATTAAGGTGGAAACGGACGAAGG
Organism: uncultured Oscillospiraceae bacterium; assembly: GCA_964423705.1. GTDB lineage: Bacteria > Bacillota > Clostridia > UMGS1810 > UMGS1810 > CAKSIN01. The sequence continues at coordinate 1,022 of CAYRGA010000125.1, read as the reverse complement.
ACTATACGGCTGGGGTGAGGCATCACTGGGAACTCAAGAAATGGCACTTTCGGGCTGCGTTGAGGATTTAAAACGGCTAATCGTTGAAAGAAATCCGCTCGAAATCGAAAAAATGAAATTTGAGGTTTACAGGGATATATACTGGAAAGGCGGTCCGGTACTGATGTCGGCGCTCAGCGGCATAGAGATGGCAATGTGGGATATAAACGGAAAATATTTCAATGTCCCCGTTTCGACTCTGCTCGGCGGTAAAATCAGAAACAAGGTTAAAATGTATGCAAATGCCTGGTTCACTGGTGCCTCAGAGCCTGAAGAATTTGCCGAAGCCGCTGCTAAAACCACGGCACTCGGTGTTAAAGCATTGAAATGGGACCCATTCGGCAAAGCGCACATGACAATCAAAAATAACGAACTGGAAAAGGCGGTGAACATAGTAGCCGCTGTCCGCGAGGCAGTGGGAAAATCGGTGGATTTGCTCATTGAATGTCACGGCAGATTTAATCCGTATACCGCGTTAAAAATCTCAAGAGCGATTGAACCGTACAACATATTTTTAATGGAAGAGCCATGCCCTCCTGACAATGTATACTCTCTGGCACAGGTACGAGCAAAATCAAACATACCGATATCCGCCGGTGAGAGGGTGTATTCGATTTACGGCTTTGAGGACTTTTTCGAAAAGAATGCCGCAGATATAGCACAACCCGATATTTTCCATACCGGCGGTATATACGAAAGCAAGAAAATTGCCGCCATGGCAGAAGCAAAGCATATACCGGTTTCCTTCCACAATCCGAGCGGACCGATATCAAATGCCGCAATATTGCAGCTGGCATCAACGGTACCAAACTTTTTAATCCACGAAATAATGCTCACCGACGGCTCCTTCAGAAAAAACGTGACCGACGAAAGAGTTATTTTTGAGGACGGATACATCCAAATCCCGAACAAACCGGGCTTGGGCATAGAGGTAAACGAAGAATTTATTAAAACCCTTCCCTACAAGCCGCACAATCTCAGTC
>CAYRGA010000124.1:0-5080 GCA_964423705.1 uncultured Oscillospiraceae bacterium | reverse complement strand
AAAATATACTGATTAACCATATTTTTATAAAATAATAACCTTCGATAATACCAAACTACAGATGAGGAGTTGGTATAATTGAAACAAAAATCATATGAAATTTATAATCCCGAAATCATAAGAGAGCAGGAAGAAAAAATCAAATATGAAATGCTTGAAAGCGGTGAAACGGACAGGCGCATAATGTTATATGCCATTTTACTCGGCGGAGTATACAACGGTATAAACTACAGTTGTCCGTACGGAGCGATGCCCATATTACCGGCATTATATAAAAAAATCATCAATTGATTTTTCCAAAGCAGCATGCCTACAATCCTCAAAAAAATCGGAACAGACATTCGCATCTGTTCCGATTTTTAACTAACGCCAATTAAATGTTACAAGTCCGTATACATACAGCATAATTATTGCCACAGGTACCACATACTTAAAAACAGGCTTCATCCAATCCTTAACCTTTAAGCCTTTACCCTCATTGGCTTCTGCCTTGAAAGCCTGCCAGCCCCAGCCGTAACGCTTATTGCAACAGAAAAGTGCTACGACAAGCGAGCCAATGGGCAAAAGATTCGTACTTACTATAAAATCCCAAAAATCAAGCCATGCGCTTCCCTCTGCAAAGGGTACAAATCCCGAGAATGTACTGTAGCCAAGTGCTGTTGTCAGCGAAATCACGAAGATTCCTATTCCACACACCAGGCATCCCTTCGGTCTGCTCCATCCCGTAAGCTCACGTACACACGCGAGGATATTTTCAAATACCGCAAGTACTGTTGACAATGCGGCAAACACCATAAACAAAAAGAACAGCGAGCCCCACCAGCGTCCGCCGGCCATATTGTTGAAAACTGATGCCATAGTGTCAAACAAAAGGCTCGGACCGGAATTAACCTCCACATCGAAGGTAAAGCATGCCGGGAAAATAATAAGACCGGAAACAACCGCCACAAAAGTATCTAAGCATACAACATTGAGCGACTCACCCAAAAGTGAATGTTTTTTATCGATATAGCTTCCGAAAATCGCCATCGAGCCGATACCCAGGCTAAGTGTGAAAAACGCCTGATTCATAGCACCTACGATTACATTTCCGTTTATCTTGGAAATATCTGGAACAAGATAAAACTTCAGTCCCTCTTTTGCGCCGGAAAGCAAACCGCTGTGCACAGCCAAAACCACCATCAGCACAAAAAGAATAATCATCATGTATTTTGTCACACGCTCAAGACCGCCCTGAAGGTTAAAGCACAAGATACCAAATCCGAGTACTACCGCAGCTGCCATATATGTAATGTTAAGACCGGGATTTGTAATCATCGAAACAAAACCGATTTCCGAATTTGTACCTGTAATGTACTTGACAAAATAGTATATCATCCAGCCGCATACAACGGTATAGAACGCCATAAGGCAGATGTTACCGATAAGTGCCGCATATCCGTGAATATGCCATTTTGTTCCGGGCTTTTCGAGCTTTTTATACATTTTTACAGGGCTTGCCTGTGAGGCACGACCCAGTGAAAACTCCATTGTCATTACCGGTATTCCGAGCACGATAAGGCACAGAAGATATATTAATACAAATACTCCTCCGCCATACTGCCCGCACATCCATGGAAACTTCCACACATTTCCGCAGCCGATCGCGCATCCTGCCGAAAGCAGCAAAAAGCCCAATCGTGAACCCAACTTTTCTCTTTCCATCATTTTCACTCCTCAAAACTTATTATTTAAAATTTATATATGCCGCCGCTTCCGCGCCGTTCCATACAAAATCATAAAAAGCGGCAAACTCATCCGCAGATACACACATATAACCGCCGACACTGTATACATCGGTGAACACATGTGAAATCTCACCGTCATTTAAGACAACCTTTATATTGCTATCCTTTACATCAAACGCTTTTATACCTTTTTTATTTTTATATATGTCAAGTGCTATGGGGTTAAACGCCTTTTCTCTGTTTCCGATTATATACAAGGTCCTCGATGTATCATCATACACCACATCGAAGCCGTAATTTTCCATGTCCTCTGCAATAACAACCGCATGCGGCTCATCTCCGTTATAATAGAAGGTCGGCATTTCACTTTCGTTTACAAACACACGCATATCAGTGTAATATATACTTTCATATTTATCCTCCGCTATCGCAAATCCGTAATCCAAAAGACGTACTGTATCCGTGAATCGCTGTGAAGCTGATGCCGAGCCCAGTGTGACGCTTATAAGTCTTCTGCCGTTTTTCACCGCAGTACCGCAGAAGCATGCTCCCGCCACCGAACCCGTACCGGTTTTAAGACCGTCCGCACCGGCATAATAATGTGTATCGAAAAGGTGATTTGTACTTTTATATGTCGCCCCGTGGAAATACACCGATCTTTTTGAAGTACGGTTCAAAACATCCGGATAATCGGATACGAGCTTTCTTGCCAACGTTGCCATTGAAACAGGCGAAATGCTGTTGTTTGCTACTCCGCAGCTGTCGTAATAATATGCGGAAAGTCCGAGCTCTGCGGCTGTACTGTTCATACGTGCCACAAAATCAGCCTCACTTCCTCCGCCCAGAAGCTCTGCAAGAGCTACAGCGGATGCACTGGCAGAGTGCACCAAAACTACGTCCATAAGCTCACTTACGGTGTATGTGGTATTATAGTTCAGCGGTATCATGTTTAAGTACAATCCGTTTCTTGATTTATAATACACATTTTGACTTATGGGAACACGGGTATCCATGGAAATCTCACCGTTTGAAATCGCCCTGTATACGCAATATATGGTCATGAGCTTTGTAAGACTTGCCGGAACACGCGGAGTATAACCGTTATATTCATACAAAACATCGCCGGTTTCAAAATCCATTATGCAGGCACCGGCTGATGAAATATATGCATTGCCCGCATACGCCGCATTTGCCGTGACTGACAATGCCACAATATGAACAGCAATTAATATGCTGATTAACTTCTTCATAATCAAAAATCCCCCAAAATCTATTTCTTATACGAAAGCTATTCCGCCTTTGCTTCACAATACGCACAGCGATATTCTCGCTTGTTTCTGTCAGTCAAATTAAACACATGCTTAATTTCCTGCTCCGTAGTTGTAATGCAGCGCGGATTTTTACACTTTATGACATTGCATATTGTTTTGGGAAGTTCCAGATGCTTTTTTTCCGCAAGTACACCGTCTTTTATAATGTTTACCGTTATATCGGGCGCAACATAACCCAATATATCCAAATCGGGTTCGATTTCACCGTCAATTTTGATAATATCCTTTTTACCCATTTTTTTACTGGGTGCATTTTTTATTATTGCGACCTGGCAGTCAATGGATTCCAAATCAAGGAATTTATACAAATCCATAGCTTTGCCTGCCTTGATATGGTCTATAACAACGCCGTTTTTTATAGAATCGATTGTCATTTAATCCACCTCCAAAAGCTTTAAAATAAGTGCCATGCGCACAAACTTGCCGTATTTAGCCTGTTTAAAATAGCATGCACGCTTGTCATCATCCACTGCCGTGGATATTTCATTTACTCTCGGAAGAGGATGCATTACTATCATATCATCCTTCGCCGACTTCATTTTTTCCGGTGTAAGGATATAGCTGTCCTTAAGACGCAGATAATCCTCCTCATTAAAAAACCTTTCACGCTGAACACGAGTCATATATATTATATCCAGCTTATCGATTACGCTGTCAAGCGAGGTCGTCTGTTCATATTCAATTCCGTTTTTCTTTATATAATTATTTTTCACGTAGCTCGGAAGCTTAAGCTCCTCAGGTGAAATAAGCACAAACTTAATACCCTTATATCGAGAAAGAGCCGCCGCCAGAGAATGGACAGTCCTACCGAATTTCAAATCTCCGCACAAGCCCACAGTAAGGTTATCAAGTCTGCCCTTTTCCATTTTAATGGTAAGCAAATCCGTAAGGGTCTGCGTAGGATGGTTATGTCCGCCGTCACCGGCATTTATTATTGGGACCTCCGATTTCATAGCTGCCACAACCGGCGCACCCTCCTTAGGATGACGCATAGCGATAATGTCGGCATATCCGCCGACTACAGCTACCGTATCTGCCACGCTTTCACCCTTAGTGGCGGACGAAGAACCCGCATCCGAAAAACCCAAAACATTTCCTCCCAGTTCCATCATAGCCGCCTCAAAGCTTAAACGTGTACGGGTTGAGGATTCGAAAAACAATGTTGCCAGCTTTTTATATCTGCACTTTTCACGATAATTATCGGGATTTTTAATGATATCCTTCGCTTTTTCTATAAGCTCATCTATTTCTTCTATGCTCAAATCCATTATATCAATGAGATTTTTCATTTGCTGCCTCCAATCCAGCTTTCATCACTCGGATTATTTCTGAATGCAACAAGTCTGTCTACGTCATCTTCCTTAATATAGCCTGTCTTTGCGGCAATCTGTGCCACAGTATCGAAATCGGTTAGGCTTACATTTTTAACGTCAGCGGCGCTTAGTCTTTCCAGTCCCTTTTTCATACCGTATGTAAATATCGAAACTATTCCCAATACCTCAGCACCTGCTTCTCTCAATGCTTCAACTACATCTATAACGCTGCCGCCGGTGGAAATGAGGTCCTCAATGACTACAACCTTCTGTCCTTTTTCGAGCTTACCCTCTATGCGATTACCTCTGCCGTGGTCTTTTGAAGATCCGCGCACATAACCCATGGGCATACCAAGGATATGAGCCGCTATTGCCGCATGAGCAATTCCTGCCGTCGAAGTACCCATAAGCACCTCGCAATCGGGATATTCGCTTTTAACTGTCTTTGCAATTGCATTTTCAACATCATTTCTTACATCCGGTGCCGTAAGGGTTAAGCGATTATCACAGTATATGGGACTTTTGATTCCGCTTGCCCAAGTAAATGGCTCCTCCGGTCTTAAGAAAACCGCTCCGATTGACAATAAATCCTTTGCTATTAATTCCTTCATTATTCTATTCCTCCCACAAATTCTTTTACACATCTTTTATATGCCGCTACCGGGTCATCTGCCTGCGTTACCGGTCTGCCCACAACTATATAATCGGA
>CAYRGA010000123.1:0-5089 GCA_964423705.1 uncultured Oscillospiraceae bacterium | reverse complement strand
TCATACCTTCGATATCCTCAGGTGAAGTTTCAAGACGAACGAGAACTACCTTCTCGCCTCTTGCAGCCCATTCCTTCGCATCATCAGCAGTAAATACGATTTTACCGCAAGCAGCTCCGGGGGAAGCACCAAGTGCCTTTGCCATAGGAACAGCAGCCTTTAATGCCTTAGCATCAAACTGAGGATGGAGAAGTGAGTCAAGGTTACGGGGATCTATCATAGCTACAGCTTTCTTTTCATCAATCATGCCTTCGTCAACGAGGTCACAGGCAATCTTAAGTGCAGCCTGAGCTGTTCTCTTACCGTTTCTTGTCTGAAGCATATAGAGCTTTTCGTTTTCAACAGTGAACTCCATATCCTGCATATCTCTGTAGTGGTCTTCCAGCTTGTGGCAAACTTCAACAAACTGCTTGTATGCAGCCGGGAATTTCTCTTCCATCTGTGCAATCGGCATAGGTGTACGAACACCTGCAACAACGTCCTCGCCCTGTGCGTTTGTAAGGAACTCACCCATGAGTTTCTTCTCACCTGTAGCAGGATCTCTTGTAAATGCAACACCGGTACCGCAATCGTCACCCATGTTACCGAATGCCATCATCTGAACGTTAACGGCAGTACCCCATGAATATGGGATATCATTATCACGACGGTATACATTTGCACGGGGGTTGTCCCATGAACGGAATACGGCTTTAACGGCGCCCATCAACTGTTCCTTCGGATCAGTCGGGAAATCTTCGCCGATTTTTGATTTATATTCAGCTTTAAACTGCTCTGCAAGAGTCTTAAGGTCATCAGCCGTGAGGTCAACGTCCTGAGTTACACCCTTAGCTTCTTTCATCTGGTCGATGAGCTGTTCAAAGTACTTTTTGCCGACTTCCATAACAACGTCGGAATACATCTGAATAAATCTTCTGTAGCAATCCCAAGCCCATCTGGGGTTATTGGATTTTTTTGACATTACATCAACAACATCTTCGTTAAGACCGAGGTTGAGGATAGTATCCATCATACCCGGCATAGATGCGCGTGCACCGCTTCGTACAGAAACAAGAAGCGGGTTCTCATGATCACCGAATTTTTTACCGGTAATCTCTTCCATCTTCTCGATATACTCCATTATCTGAGCCTGGATTTCATCGTTAATCTTACGTCCATCCTCATAATACTGTGTACATGCCTCTGTAGAAATTGTGAAACCCTGAGGAACCGGAAGACCGAGCTTGGTCATTTCAGCAAGGTTAGCACCCTTACCGCCCAGCAGGTTTCTCATTGTAGCGTCACCTTCGGAAAAAAGGTAAACATACTTATGTGCCATTACTTATACCTCCAATTATCTTTTTATCACAATGTATATTTTATAACAAAACGCTATAAAATTCCAGTGTTTTTTGAATTTTTTTTGAGTGAATCTACTTTTTTGATGATTTTTGTTACTAATACACAAAAAAATCATTTCTTATACTAAAATTTTAAACATTTTTATTTTCAAAAATCCGTTAAATACTGGGTTTATTCAAATTAATCGGCATTTATGCTCAGCTTTTTCAAGTAAGTCAAACTTGAGGGATAAAATTCTATGCAATTTATTATGTATCGCTCGCTTATTTCCGACACTGTATCCAAAAGCTCACCGCCCGCACCGAAACCAAAGACACGTTTGTAATCGCTCATACAGATAAAGATAAGCATTTTCAAAACAACATTGTTTATTTTAACCAAATTTGCGGAATCTGTTTTTCCTTTGCAGCTTTTACACAAGGCAGTGCCGTTCAATACATCAAAGTACTCAACACCTTTTTCCGTTCCGCATATTCCGCACGCAGTCAGCTGCGGCATGTAGCCAAGTGAACAGGCTGTTTTCATTTCAAAAACAGCTTTAAGGCAGTTCAGATATTCCGGCACATCGCCATCTTTGCACTTTTCCTCCGCCTTGCCTATCAAAAATAAAGTATTTAAAATAAAATTATAATATTCTTCATCGAATGCCATGTCATCCGGCACAGCTTTTACGATATCTGTAAAGTACGTCGCATAGCTCACCTGTTCTACAGAATTTCGTATTCCAAAAAAATTATTCAATACATTTGCGGACGAAACGTAATACAATCCAGATTTGCGATTTAAAACAAATTCACTGTAGCAGAAATTCTGAAGTGCAGCAAAGTCCTTATGCTTATGCGAACGTATTCCCTTTGATATAGCCGTAATTTTACCGTAATCCCTTGTAAGTATCGTAAATATTTTATCATTGTCATTCATATTTACGGCACTTAACACCAAGCCTTGTGTTTTAAGTTCATCCATTGATTTCCTCCGCCATGTAATTATCCGAGTTTCATATCGATAATTATTTTATTCAATGTGTTTCATGTTGCTATATATAAAGAAGCATATTAATCTCAAAACCGGCTGTTTTATTTTAAATCACCGATACCGAGCTCCTTCATGAGATTGTTGGAATTACGCCAGTCCTCCTTAACCTTTACCCATAGCTGTAAATATACCTTACATTCGAGCATATCCTCACAGTCACTGCGTGCCAGAGTGCCTATTTGTTTAAGTGTCTTTCCGCCTTTTCCTATTATTATTCCCTTATGAGATTCCTTCTCACAGAAAATATTGGCGCTTATATTGTACATACCGCCGGATTTATCCTCATACTTCATTTTGATGATTTCAACAGCTGTTCCGTGTGGTATTTCCTGACGAAGCTCAAGAAGCATCTTTTCACGGATTATCTCAGCGACAATCTGCTTTTCCTGCTGGTCGGTAACCATTTCCTCGGGATAATACATAGGTCCGCACGGCAACATTTCCTTAATTATCGTCTTGAGCTCGTCAATATTTTCACCGGTTTTGGCACTTACAGGAACTACATCATCAAAACCGTGCTCCTGTGTATAGCAGCTTATAACTGACAAAAGCTTTTCTCTTTTCACTGTATCGGCTTTATTAATAACCAAAATGGTTTTTATGCCGTCAAGTTTTTTTATAATTTGTTTTTCTGCAGATGTTATGTCATTGTTCGGTTCTACCACAAGCATGGCAGCATCGATATCCCCTATTGTTTCGTTTACAGCCTTCACCATTGTTTCGCCGAGCTTAGTTTTCGGCGTATGGAAGCCGGGTGTATCCGTAAATACTGCCTGAAAGCCTTCCTCATGCATTATACCGAGAATTTTATTACGTGTTGTCTGCGGCTTTGGCGATATTATAGCTATTTTTTGACCGACAAGCTTGTTCAAAAGCGTTGATTTACCGACATTCGGCACGCCAAATATACCGATAAAGCCTGATTTGAAATTATTATCCATTTGTATCTCCTTCATCTCGTAATTCCGAGGTTTTCCAATATTGCTTCTTCTTTTTGGCGCATAACTGCGCGTTCATCATCATTTTCATGGTCGTAGCCGAGAAGGTGTAATACACTGTGACACACCAGATAACCGAGCTCCCGTTCAAACGAATGCCCGTATTCACAGCTTTGCTCCATAACCTTTTCAAGCGAAATAACTATATCTCCCAAAATCAGCTTATCCTCATAAACATCTCCGGCGTTTTCAATCATCACACCCGAATCAAATTCCAAAATCGGAAAGCTTAGAACATCGGTTTCTCTGTCGATACTCCGCTGCTCCGAGTTGATTTTCTTTATGCTTTCGTTATCGGTCACCGTAACACTCACAAAGCAATCATGAATGAAATTTTCATATTTAAGTGCTGCGCCGATAACCAGTTTTATTAATTCTTCATGCTTGCTTTCAAATTCAAGCTTGTCCTGTGTGTTTTCAATATATGCCTCAATATTCATTTCAGTACCTCTCTTTTTTTACACCGTTCTGTTTTTTCGCAGCACTTCGCGCAAGGTCGCGCCTTTCATATGCCTTTATTATCTTTTGAACAAGTCGGTGACGCACAACATCACGCTCCGAAAAAGTGCAGAATGCTATATCATCAATATTTTTCAGAACACTCATAACGTCCTTTAAACCACTCTTTTTACCGTCGGGCAAATCAATCTGAGTAATATCTCCGGTTACAATCGCTTTTGAATTAAATCCAATTCTCGTCAAAAACATCTTCATCTGTTCGGGTGTGGTATTTTGCGCTTCATCAAGTATAATAAAGCTGTCGTCAAGCGTACGACCGCGCATATAAGCAAGCGGAGCCACTTCTATCGCACCTTTTTCGGAAAGCTTGGCGAAGTTCTCCATACCGAGCATTTCATAAAGCGCATCGTAAAGCGGTCTTAAATACGGGTCAACTTTATTTTGCAAGTCGCCCGGCAGAAAGCCAAGCTTCTCACCTGCTTCCACAGCAGGTCTGGTCAATATTATGCGGCTGACGTTTTTATTTTTAAATTCCTTCACTGCCATAGCAACAGCCAAATATGTTTTACCTGTTCCGGCAGGTCCGATTCCGAAGGTAATGGTATTTGATTTTATAGCCTCCACGTATGATTTCTGACCAATGGTTTTGCTCTTTACCGGCTTTCCCTTGGCGGTAATGCACACGCAGTCACTTCCATAGAGCTGCTCCGCATCGATGCCGTCCTTTGCAAGCTCGACCGCATAAGCTACATTTTGGTCGTTGAGTGTATCGTCGTTTTCCAAAAGTCTTCCCAGATAACCTATAGCCTTAACGGCGAGAGCCACATTTTCATCGGAGCCCGATATTTTTATTGCGCTGTTTCTGCTCACAATCGACACATCAAACTCACGTGATATCAAATTAATATTTTTATCGTATTCGCCGAAAATTGATATTATCTTATCGACGCTGTCAAATTCCAGAATTTTCTCCACTTACGTTATCCTCCGATTTATTCACTTCGATTTTTACCGGCAAGGCAATATTTTCATCGCTCTCGACCGACACGGAAACCACAATGTTTCCGTTGTCAAGCTTATGATATTCGTATTCTTTTTTTATGGTTTTGGCATCATTGCCGCGCTCACTTTCTATATCCGCAGTCAACTTTTTCACCGCTGTCATAACAACCTCGGAATCCGATATCTGTTCTTCGCCTTTTATTATCTCACAAAAAGTGTCGGTTGTAAAGGTCATAGGCAGATAAATGTTATTA
>CAYRGA010000122.1:0-5089 GCA_964423705.1 uncultured Oscillospiraceae bacterium | reverse complement strand
CGCACCACCTATCCGCACAACACCGCAAAAAAAGAGGCGGATATCACCCGCCCCAATAAAACTATCTCATATATTTCTCAAATGCATCAATCCATGCATTTTTTATAATATTATGTCCCGCAGCCGTCGGATGCACACCCTCCATAGTCCAATAATCATACGGTGCAACCTTAAGTGCCTCATCGAACTTTTCCTGAAGCGGCACAAACACAGCGTCATTGACTTTAGCTATTGTTCTTGCTTTTTCGGCGATTTTTTTCATACCGCCGAGGAACATTTCCGGATTCTTATCCGTAGCCGGTCCTTCCAGCACAAACGGTTCCAAAATCATAAGTTTAATATTCGGAAGGCTTTCACGCACTTCTTCGATAAGCATATTTACATATCTTTCATATCTGTCCGGCGTAATTCCGTTATCAAAATCCACACCGTGCCAAACATCATTTACACCTATAAGAAGGCTCATATAATCCGGCTTTAATGCGATTATGTCAGGACGTATGCTTGCCAGTAAATTTACACTTCTAAATCCGCCTACAGCACGGTTTTCAAAGTGGTATTCATTCGGATATTTATATCCGAGCTCACCTGCGACCTGTGTTGCATAGCCGGAACCCAAAACTAAATTATTGTCCCTGGAACGCCCGCAATCAGTTATTGAATCTCCGTGAAAAAGTATAGTTTTCATATAAATCACCTTTCTTTGTTTGCTGTATAATATATTAATGCTCGTTTACACATTTTTCCATGATGTCACGCACTATCCACTTAAGCTCCTCACGCTTGCGTTCAATGTCCTTTGCAAGCTGAAGCTGACAGCGTGTGCGCACCAGATTATGCTTCGGATATGCACATCGGAAATACTTGTCCCCTGTAATGTAATCATCCAAAAATCTTGAGGCAAGCTCAATGGTAACCGAAAATGTCGCTTTTACCAAATTATCAATCTCGATCGGTTCAAGTGAACCGCTCGTAGCTTCCAAAAATCCATTTGCAAAAGCACGGAATTTTGCGGTATCAAAAAACACCTTTGATACATCCGGTTCATCCTCCTCGGCGGTATTAGCTATAAAGCGCACCGCATCGGCAAAATCATACATTGACATGCCGGGCATAATCGTATCAAGGTCAATTACCACTATCGGCTCCTTCGTCACACGGTTAAAAAGCACGTTGTTGCATTTGGTATCATTGTGAGTCACACGCTTGGGAAATTCTCCGTCCGCATAACGCTCACTCAGCTCAGATGCCATGCTTCTCACCGATGCAATATATTCAAGCTCCTTTTCAGCTTCGCCGACACGTCCGCAGACATCAACCTCTGCATGTTCAAAGAGTGTGTCCAGCCTCTTTTTTGTATTGTGAAAGTCCGGAATCGTTTCATGCAGAATAGCTCCGTCAAAATCCGAAAGCTGTGTCTGGAACTGTCCGAACGCCTTTCCCGTAGCTTCTATAACACGCAAATCCTCAGATGAGTCAAATGTCACAGAGTCCACATAATTCACTACTCGCCAAAAAGCATCATCGCCGCATATGTGATAATTCAATCCGTCTGCCGTATGGTGATAATGCAGAGTAGTCTGCTTAGGATATTTCTCCCTTATATAACTCGTCACATGATCAATGTTTTCCATAATTTGCACAGGACTTTTAAACACGTGCGTATTTACCTTCTGGAAAAGATACGACTTTAAACTGCCGTCCTTTCTCGTGTATGTTACCTTGTAGGTGGAGTTTATATTTCCCATGGTAATGGTATCATAAGAATACAATTCACCCTCCAGCCTGAACTTTTCACCAATATCCTTTAAAGTATTATACATTTCTCTATCCCCCGAATTTTCGGCTTGCTGTTTTTACGATTGCTGTCATCCCATCTCCGATATTTTAAATTTAACATATATAGTCAAATACTGCAAGAGCTTTTTTACTTTTTTCCAATTTTAATCAATGAATAAAATCACCGCAAACCGATATTTTTCATCAATGCACGCGCTTCCGCAAGCTTGTCTTCGGAAATGCTGTTATTTGCCGCCATCTCACCCTTTGCCATATTCCGCACACCGGGCTTTAAAAGCATAAACCACCGCCGTACCTGCATAAAAGGCATAAGCCATGCATGCTTCTCCAAAATCGGATAATATCTCTTCAGCCTTGAATACGGGGCAAATGCCCTCGATATCATATACTGCAGAAATCCATGTTTTTTATTAAATGCCACTCTGTTATATGTCGTGCCATAGCTGCCTCCGCTCAATATGTAATTCTGCATATATCCGATTAATTCATCACCGCATTCGTCCTCAAACCAAACCCTGCTCATACGGCGGCATACATTGGCAAATTTCAGCAGCTTTCCCTTATCCAACAGCTTATCACGCTTTTGTATATCAGCATCCGGGATATTATCAAGTATTAAAATGTCCATAAACGGGCGTATTCCGCAGCCTCCATCCTCGAAATGTTTCGCCATATGTACTATGTGATAAAAATAGAAAAAGTCATCCGGCATCTCATAGCGATAATCGGCACCTTCACACAGTAAAGCCGTTTCCCATACCTTGCTGAGAATTTTTATCGCATTGTTCGCTCTTCCTTCCTCCACCAGATCGAAATGAAGCTCCACATGAATCCCTGACGGACTGTTCATGCAAACATCATGTGACCCCCGGCTGTTCCCGGCGTAATTAAGATTACGATGCAAATATTCTATCACGTCTTCCAAATCATCATTATGCACCAAAATATCAATATCACAGCTTGTACGCATCCAAGGCTCGGGATAATATTGCCTGATAACCGCTCCCTTAAGCGGCATAAACGGAATCTTGGCTTTTTCCAGTGCATCACACAAAACCGATAATTCATGATTTATTTTTTCATAGCGATACACCGCCGCCATCATGTAATTTGTATATACCGATTCCATTTCACTGCCGTCCAGCAATCCGCTGTTTTTCAGGGCGTAACCGACCATATGAGCCAAATCGTGCTCATATGCTGTTTCAAATATCTCAGCGAGCTCATCATCGCTCATTTTCTGTTCAATTTTCGTGCCGGTTACAGCACATTTTATAAGCTTCATCATCATTTCCGATATATCAGCCATAAGTATTCTCCGCAATTCAGTATATTTTTACAATTCTTAATTTTAACCGACATGCAGCACTTATACCACCTGCCGCTTCGGCATACACCGGAATTATATCACTTCTTAATTTTTCTGTCAATATTACCTTTTCGGAATATCGTCCTTTTTTATGAATTTTCGTGTATTTTTGCCGATTTTCTTTAATATTCACTTTCAAACAATTTCTTATGAGATTTCGAATATTTCGCAATTACGCTTTACAAGTCGAATGTTTTATGTTATAATATCCGTAGTCAAATTTGAACTTTACCATTTATAAACAAAAGATGGAGATGATAAATTATGCCAAGAGCGCTAATCACAGGAGCAAGCTCGGGATTGGGAAGAGATTTCGCACGTATATTCAGCGAGATGGGCTATGAACTCTACATCGTCGCGCGCCGAACCGAACGCCTTGAAAATCTGAAAGAAGAACTGAATACTCCGGTAGAAATCATAACTGCCGATTTGTCCGACAGGCGAATTTGTCTGGAACTGTTTGACAAAATTAAGGATATCCGCTTCGATGTACTAATAAACAATGCCGGTTTTGGACTGTGCGGAAGGTTCGATATGCTTCCGCTTGAAAAGGAACTTGAATTGATTGATACCAATATCACCGCACTTCATATATTAACCAAGTTGTTTCTGCCGGGCTTTAAATCACATGGCGGTTACATACTGAATGTAGGCTCTGCAGCATCGTTTGCACCCGGACCGCTTATGTCAGCTTACTACGCTTCAAAGTCGTATGTACTCAGATTCACACAATCATTGTACCGCGAATTCAAGAAACATCATTTGCCGGTAAATATCAGCGTCCTGTGCCCGGGTCCCGTAAAAACAGAGTTTGATGACATAGCTAATGTTAGATTCTCTTTAAATGGTATGGATAGTATGCAGGTGGCAAGGTACGCCGTAAAGCAAATGTTTAAGCATAAATGCGTTATTGTCCCGGGATTTAAGTATAAAATGGCGGCTTTTGCGGCTAAACTCCTTCCTGATAGCCTGCTGTCTTGCGTCACGTATAATGTACAGCGTAATAAGACGGGAGATTCTTTTAAATAATAAGCTGATTTGAATACCGACAAACTTCTGTACAGTAATCCAATAAAAATATGAGCTTTTTCATATTTTGTTTGACAAATATAAGTTTGTGTGTTAATATATAACTCGTCAGATGAACAATAGCTTTTCACACTCAAGTCAGTATCTGTAACAGTGATGATTAGAGGATATATTATAAATTGGCGATGTTTGTCGCCGATGAATTTATTGTTGATTTCGACTTTTGCCGTTTTCATATTTGAGGATTAGCAAAATGTCCTCCTCGGTTTACCTCGACCGTGTAAAAATTAAGAGGCAAAATTTAATATGCGAGTGTGGCGGAACTGGCAGACGCGCCAGACTTTGGTTCTGTACCGTATGTGAAAAATGCCGAATGATGAGTGCAGAATGCAGAATTTAGGTGATAATATGAGCGAGAATGTTTCAGTTGAAAAAAGTTTCAATTTTGCGGTTCGTATCGTTAACCTATATAAGCATTTGACTTCTGAATATAAAGAATATGTTTTGTCAAAACAACTTTTGCGTTCCGGCACAAGTATCGGTGCTAACATTTCGGAAGCACAGCGTGGTCAAAGCAAGGCTGACTTTATCGCCAAAATGAGCATCGCTCTGAAAGAAGCAAACGAAACTCAGTATTGGTTAAAACTTTTGTACGCAACAGATTATCTGGACAAAGTGCAATATGATAGTGTAAATACAGATATTAACGAATTAATCAGTATTTTAACGGCTATCTGTAAAACTTCAAATTCAAACAAATAATTCTGCATTATGCACTTTGCATTCTGCATTGTTATAAATATGCGAGTGTGGCGGAACTGGCAGACGCGCCAGACTTAGGATCTGGTGATCCAATCGTGCAGGTTCAATTCCTGTCACTCGCACCAAATT
>CAYRGA010000121.1:0-5159 GCA_964423705.1 uncultured Oscillospiraceae bacterium | reverse complement strand
AAAATATCGGGGAAAGAATTGGCAAAATCTCCATTTTCCATAATGTCGCCGAAATTTTCGACCATACTCTCGATTTCCTGCGGGTCAATCGAAAATTGCTCCGCAAGCTGATTTATGGGAGTGATGCCCGACTTTATGGCACACGAAAGACAATAGCCCTCATTTATCATATTTTTTCCGTCAGATTTGCTTACGAAAACAACTGCCGGATTTTTGTTGCAAATAGAACATAATTTCATATAGTCACCTCAACCGCAATAAATTGCAGCTCAAAATAAGTATTGATATACATTTTACCATAAAACACTATACAATTTCAACAATATTTTAAGTTAAAATTTGTCGATTTTTAAAGCCTGACAGTATTATTTACTGTGAATTTTCCACATTAATAAAGCCATGCCGAGTTTGTGTCCGTAAGCAGAGTATCCGTACCGTACATATACAGAAGCTCATCAATCGCATTTTTCTGTATGAAATCCGATATATATCTGCGGTAATATCTTAAATCGATAAGATAAATATTTTTATAATTATGCGCTAAGAAGGAAGCGAAGCACTGCGCGTACGAATCCTTTATAATTAAAAGATTCCCCTCAGCCGCGTGAGGATTTTCTATTCTCACCAAGCTGTGATTACCGTCCAGGAATACCGGA
The DNA here is from genome assembly GCA_964423705.1 of uncultured Oscillospiraceae bacterium. Classification (GTDB taxonomy): domain Bacteria; phylum Bacillota; class Clostridia; order UMGS1810; family UMGS1810; genus CAKSIN01. Next base: position 4,503 of record CAYRGA010000121.1, on the reverse strand, counting down.
TATTTGTCTCTGCTTTTAAGACGGTCGGTAAAAAAAAGACTGTCGGATTTGATTTCTTCTTTGTCGGCATCGGTTATCGTGACCGTCACATCATCATCAAGCTCCCAAAGCTCAACGCTGTCCGCAGGAGAAAGCCAGTATCCGCTCCCCGACCACGCAGTTCCGTAAAAGCCGTCATATGACCTTTTGTTATAGCGTGACTCATCCGGGCAGGAAATACCGTTCACACTGCAATACAAGCTGTATACTGTGTAATTTCCCCGACTGGTGAGATGATGGTCGGTCTTATAGCATACTTGACCGTAATTTTTTGCATTGATAAGTGCCTTGCGAGGGTCTATCATTCCCATATCCGGTGTCAGCTCATCCGCCTTTCTAAATAAATAATCGTCAATGTATTCTCCGTGCATGTTCGGGAGCTTATCATACATAATATATCCGTTTGTGGGTATCAAAAGAAGCGTTGATGGAATTTTCACCGTGTTTGTAAATTGATTAAACCGCTGAATGTTTTTCTCAAAAACTGCCGTATCTGTTTTTTTCGGAGCATTAATCAAATATCCGTCATCACAGTTATATATATTCCCCAAGGTATTTCTTCCCATCAAAAGTGAAAAATATGAGTTTACACCGACGAATAAATCCCTTCCCCACAGATGGTCGCTCACATATTTTTCCAGCCCGTCTTGAAACTCTCCGGATAATACGGATTTCATACTGATTTCGGGAAATTCGGCGTAATAACGCTTTTCATTAACCGAATAATCCGTTTTGGGTCCAAATACGGTACATATACTTATTATAAAAATAAACATACAAAACAATGACGTAAACACATATTTTTTTCTCGATACTTTGTTCATATCAATCTCCAACTCTAAAATCGAAAATACAAAAACGGATTATAGCTTTCGGTGACCAATCCCGCACAGCACAGCAGAAGTGATGCCATACACAGTATGATTTCCGCATACATAAGCTTCTTTTTTTCTTTTAGCCTTCCCCATACAGAACTGAACAGCGGTGTTGAAGCCGTAATTCCCACGATGAGCGTGATAAACCACGATATAAGCTCGGCAGCTTTTCCTCCTGAAACGGTAAACATAACCTTGATGTAGTCAAAAGCTGTGGTAAAGCTGCTGCTTGCAAAGAATATCCATCCGATTATAACGATAATTATTGTATATATATGACCGACAGCCCTAGGAAGCTTTTTAAGCTTTTCACCATACAGATTCTTTTCCAAAAGCAGAATGATGCCGTAATACAAGCCCCAAAAAACAAAATTCCAGCCTGCCCCGTGCCACAAACCGGTAAGCATCCACACAATGAGCAGATTAAAGCAATTTCGTACCTTTGAGCAGCGATTGCCGCCGAGAGGAATGTACAGATAATCCCTGAACCATGTGCTGAGCGATATATGCCATCTGCGCCAAAACTCAGTAATGCTCTTGGATATGTACGGATAGTTAAAGTTAATGCAGAAATCGAAGCCAAGCATTTTTCCCAGACCTCGCGCCATATCGGAATAACCCGCAAAATCAAAATATATCTGAAGTGAATATGCCACTGCTCCTATCCAAGCCCCTATCGTACCGAAGGCGTGAACATCGGCGGAAACGCTGTCCCAGATAATACCGAACTGATTCGCCAAAAGAACCTTTTTTGCAAGACCTATAGCAAAAAATCTTATACCAGTGTTAAACATATCCACCGTTTCATGTCTGTCGCGAATCTGCCTTTCAACATCACTGTAGCGAACTATCGGTCCGGCAATAAGCTGCGGAAAAAGCGAAATATACGCCGCAAAATTAACAAAGCTGTTTGAACTTTCGCAATCTCTGCGGTACACGTCTATAACATATGATACTGCCTGGAATGTGTAAAACGAAATGCCTATCGGAAGTGCCACATCGAAGTGCGGCAAAGATGACAATACAGGTATGTGCCTTAATGTGTCCAAGAAAAGTGAGGTATACTTAAAAAAGCATAACGCCCCTATGTTTATAATGATATCCACTATCAGATAGAATTTTCTGAGATTTTCGTTAATAGTCCGTTCTATAAGTGCCGCCGCCAGGTAATTCACTATCATGGATGCAAGCATAAGCAACACATATATCGGCTCTCCGTATGCATAAAAAACCAAATTGGCGAAAAGCAAAAAAGCATTCCGCGCTTTGGTCGGCAGAAAGTGGTTTATTAAAAGCACCGCCGGTAAAAATATAAATAAAAAAACCAAACTTGAAAATACCATACAAGCTCTCCAAAATTTATTAATTAAATTTACAAACGGCTATTATTTAACATAGCCGCTGTAAATATCATTCATTTCCGCCTGTTTCGGTGATAAAAACAGCGAAACGAAATTTCCCTTTTTATATACCTTGCACTTTTGAGCAAGTGCATAATTCTCGGCATCATACGAGCGTGCCTGATTCATAACCTCGCCGAGCTTTGTATTAAGCGCGGCTTCTATGCTTGCTGCACTCTGCGCATTTGTCGCCTCAATCATTATAATTTCGTGCGGGAATGTTCCGGACATTGTGACAAATCCCGCGGCTTGTTTTATATGCGACGAATCAATGCCGTACAGACCGCTCATGGCATCAGCTTCGAGGAGCATAGCATCATTTATGCCCTCCTTCTGCAATATAGCTGAGCGTACCTGCGGTAGGCTCACTTCGGAAGCTGTATTTACCGAAGGTGTATTTCCCTCTGAAGCAGGTGCTTCGGAAGTCACCGAAGCTTCGTTCACTTCAGTGGCGTCTTCGTTTTTATCGTCGGAATTAACCGCTTCGTTTTCATTTTTAACTTCGTTTTCCTGCTCTTTTTCAGGAATTTTAGTCTGCTTGGTAACAGTTTCTATCTCCTTTTTATCCTCATCAGACTTTTTTGAACATGCGGTAAAGCACATGCCGATTGCCAGTACTGCAGCAATAATACCAATATATTTTCTCGTTCTCATCTTATTCATCCTCAATCTATTTTAACTCCTGCGGAACATGAGTTTTTAAATAATCTGCCCAAATTTTATCGGCTTCAAAGGTAAAATGTATACCCATAACAGATGCATCGCTGCAATACGAGCCGATAAGATTTCCGTTTCCGTCTTTAAATTTCTCGGCGACATTCAAATAGTGCCACTTATTGTTTTGGCAAAGCTCCAAAAGCCTTGCATTGTACTGATTTATAACGTTGTTATTCAGCACGTTTGTTATTATTGAGCTTGTAGACGTCATCGGTGTTACCGACTGCAATATAATATGAACATTCGGAGCCTTTGCCAAAATGCGCGATATCAGGGTCGTAAGATTTGATATGCAGTTATCGACACCATTTGAAAGGCTGTTTATACCAAGCATTATGTATACTTTATTTACGCCGGATGCCGCCACTGCATCCTCGACCTTCATCTTCTGTCCGTTATACACAGGATGTATGGATTTTGACGATACCTCCCACAGGGCATTTGCCGGGCTAAGACTTCCCGCACAGAGAAATACCGCATTCCCTAATGCCTTTGATGATGCACAGTAGTATTGAAGCGACAGCGATACGGAATCACCTATTATTGCCGCATCATTGAAATACTCCACTCCCACGGGTTCGCTTTCGGGAACCATAGCCTTGAATGTGAGCTCGTATTCGGTTTTATACCAATCATAAAGATGTGTGTATGCACCTTCGCCGGTTTCAACGGTAAGCTCGCCTTCGGCAGGCTTATTTACGGCGATATTCATCATTGTGTACACTATTGCGGCTGTTTCAGCGCGAGTTATGGCATCGTGCGGCAGAAAATACCCGTTTTCATTACCGCCTATGATTCCGCTGAGCTTTGCGGCAGCGACATAGGAACGGGCATAGTCGCTCACAGAAAGAGAATCGACAAACTGAACCTCATCCCCGGCAAGCTTGGGCTTGATTCCGAAAGCGTTAAAATATCTCATGACCATGGTACATACCTGTTCACGCAAACATTGACCGTCCGGATCAAATTCTCCCTCACTTACACCATTTGCGATTTTGTTCGTATACGCCCAATTAACCGCATCAACGTATTTTGAATCCTTTTTCACATCTTCAAATACAGATGACTGCGAAACTTCAAAGCTTCCTCCCAGACATTTGTATAAATTATACATGTAAAGTACGATATCTCCTCTTGATGCCGGCGACTCCCCGAAGAACATTTCGCTCTCGGGCAAAATATCATTATTATAAAGCTCCTGTACCGAGGTGTAATACCAATCCTCTTGTTTCACATCTTTAAACACTTTACTGTCGGTTCCTATGCTTCCGACAGTGGATGCGGTAAGTATCGATAACGATACAACAGCCGATATTAGCTTTTTTTTCATCTTAATTCACCGTAATTTTTCAAAAATCTACAACTTAATCATTGTATCACAACAATAATGTCGTGTCAATCTCAATTAAACGAAAAATTTTAAATTTTTTCAAAAAAACTCTTGACATTTTCGTCATTCTCTGATATTATAT
>CAYRGA010000120.1:0-5298 GCA_964423705.1 uncultured Oscillospiraceae bacterium | reverse complement strand
CTCCGCATATGCGACAGTCACAGCGTTGTTTACGATGCAACCAGAAACCACCGCCGACAGCCCGATGCTTTCTTCGGCGTTTTTACCTTTCTGTGCGGCATATGAGAACTGCACCTCTGTTCCGCCATACTGATTAAAAACGCGCCTCTATCTATACTTTCCTGTATTATATCACTTTTTTTACCGCAAGTCAACAATTATATTAGCCAATATTTTAACCGTCAGCAGCCGTGTTTTATATTATTTTTATAAAATGCTGTTATTTGCTGCTGTTTAACGAAGCTCAAAGGCAAAAAATCAATCAAAAATGCTTTTCGGGGAATTATTTCATTGACTGAAAGAAATTATTGTATTATAATGATATTGTATGGTATTTAACCGTACGAAATACACTTTATCACACAAAAATCATATACGTGGAGGATACTATGAACACAATATCATACGAAAGCTTTCTTGATAAAATTCACGGCTGTTGGTACGGAAAGTGCCTCGGCGGTGCTGCCGGTGCTCCGGTAGAGGGTATAAAGGAGATTATCGAAACGGACGATTTTGAATCCATCTTCAATCCCGACCTTCCGAATGACGACCTGGACATACAGCTCTTATGGCTTGAGGTTTTGGAAAACAAAGGTGCGCACATTACGCCCTGCGACCTTGCCGATGCTTGGATAAAAAAATGCTGGTATCCATTTTCTGAATACGGCTACTTTATGAAGAACTATGAAAGAGGAATAAAACCGCCCTACAGCGGCATTATAAACAATTCATTTTTCAAGGAGGGCATGGGCTGCCCGATTCGCTCGGAAATTTGGGCTGTAATAAGCGCGGGAAATCCGTCACTTGCGGCTCAGTACGCATACAATGACGCTTGCCTCGACCACGCGGACAACTCCGTATACGCAGAACAGTTCCTCGCTGTGGCACAGAGCATTGCCTTTTTTGAAAATGACATCGAAACTATTATCAAAAAAGCACTTGAATACATACCGGCTGACTGCAAATTGCGTGAATGTATAGAATACGTTACCGAGTGCTACAAAAAAGGTGAAAGCTACCTTGATACACGCAAGCTGGTTCTTGCCCGTTATTCTCATCCCGATTTTACAAATGTTGTACAGAACCTCGCTTTTGTTACTATAGGTCTGCTCTACGGCAACGGAGACATGAGAAAAACCATAAATCTTGCTTTAAAATGCGGATATGACACCGACTGTACCTGTGCAAGCGCAGCTTCACTCGTCGGCATCGTAAAGGGCTACAAGGGTCTTGGTGATGAGCTTACAGGTCTTATAAAGGATTATTTTGTATGCGGAATAGATGTTCAAAGACCGTCCGACAGTATCAGAGGTCTTGCCGAGGATTCGGCAAAGGCGGCACTGTCTATTGACAACGAGTGCCTGACAGTTACCGATTTACCAGAAGAACTGAAAAACATAAAAAAAGTAAAACCCGAACTTGAAAACATCTATCCTACAGAGGAAGGCTTAAAGGAAGCTCTGGCAAGTCTAACTCCGGTAAATTGGAAGGTTTACGGTCCGTATTTCTCACAGCCGAACTGGCCTATGAATCCGAATTATCCCAGCCCGCACGGCGAAGGCTGTGTACTGCCGGATATCGTATGCATGGTAAACAATGAGGTATTTCTTGACAAGGAATATATCGATGAGAAAACGCTTACAATGCCCGAAAAAGACTATATAGGTACGATTGCCTCCTATGAGGATAAAATCAATCTTGAAGACGCTATCACCATGCAAGGACAAATGTGTATATACCTCGAAACAGAAATTACATCCCCGAAAAACCAGCAGGCATGGCTCATCGTCGGAAATACAGACGGGTTTAAAATGTGGCTCAACGGTGAAGAAATCCTTTCCAAAGATGAAACACGAATATACACACCATACAACAATTTCTGCCTTGCCAACTTAAAAGAAGGCAAAAATAAAATCGTGTTAAAGCTTTTGAGAAGAGCCGAAACGGTCGACTTCGCACTCGGAATTAGAAAATATGACGGCAATCATTGGCATCGTTCCAAGTGGCACACTGATATTTTCTGATTCAAAAGCTACACAGTTTTTCAAATTCAATAAGGAACTTTATCCCCGTTATTTGACTTTTTCGGCAGGAAATTATACCCCCGCCGAAAAAATTAAGCTGTCCCAGACCCTAAGTGTCATGGGGCAGCTTTTTAATTATAATAACTTAAAGCATTTAAAAGAACATATCGGTTTAAAATACAAATTAAACCGATATGCTCTTGTTTTTATTTAATACATGAATATATTATATTTCTCAATCGTGGCTGATAGTATTCTTCACGAGGATTCAAGCAATGCTGCGCATAAAACACGCCTAAATTCAAGTCAGTATCTGCCCACAGCGTACTGCCTGCCGCACCTCCCCAGCCAAATTCACCGATACTGCTCAGCGAACCTGCCAAAGCACGGTCAAGCATAGTCCTTACACCGAAGCCGTATCCGTAGCCCTTGAGATGCCGCCAGCAAAATTCCTTAAGCTGTGTTTCATTCAGCCTATTTGTTTTCATAAGGCTTACCGTTCGCGGAAGTAATATCCTCTCACCGTTAATACCCAAGCCATTGTTTGCAAGTGCCGCAGCAAACTTGGCATAATCGGAAACCGTGGTTATAATGCCGGCTCCTCCGCTTTCGTATTCGGATGAAAATACCAGATAATTGCTTTTTCCGACTTTGGAAAAGCTGCCTTCCGAAGCACGGCAATTACTCTGTGCTTCGACAATATCCTCTATCTTACCGTCATGCGGTACAAATTCATACTGCTCTGCCATCTGCGCAGCTACGGCATCGTCAAATTTATAACCGGTATCCGTCATCTGCAATGGTTCAAATATGTTTTCGCGCATATAATCACTGAATCTCATACCGCTCACCACTGCTATAACCTCTGCCAGGATATCATGCGACATACCGTACATCCAGCGAGTACCCGGCTCGAACTCAAGAGGAACCTCCGCCATGTGCCTTATGACGCTCTTTGTATCGGCGATACCGCCGTTGCACATCTTTGCTGCAGAAACGGCTTTTGCGTAATCATAGCCGAAGCCGGAGGTCATCGAAAACAAATCACCTATTGTGATGGGTTCTTTGGCTTCTTCAACCGTCCCGTCACCGCATTTAACCCTTACATTTTTAAACTCCGGTATATAGTCATACAACAAGTCGGTAGGAAGCATTTTTCCACGTTCGATAAGCTGCATGCCGGCAGTCACGGTTGCGACCTTTGAACAGGAATAGATAAAGTATAATTCTTTTCCCGTAAGCTTGATTTCATTCTCCAAATCAGCATAGCCGCTCGCATATTCAAATACCTTTTTGCCGTCCAAATAAATTTCTATGGCATTTCCGGGCGTACGCTCCGCCGCCATAAAATTCATAAACTCTTTAACGGGCGAAAAATCCATCCATATCCTCTCCTGACCGAAAATTATTTATAAAGCGGACCATATTCTTTGCACGCTCTGTAATCGGTCGCAGTTTTATCGTCACCCAAGCCGAAGCCTACCCAAGACTGCGGTCTGTAGATTTTCTCATCCGGTACATTGTGTACGGAAACAGGAATTCTGAGCATTGATGCCATAGTAATCAAATCTGCACCGATGTGTCCGTGAACAGTAACACCGTGGTTAGCTCCCCAGTTTGCCATTACCGAATAAACATCGGTAAATGCACCCTTACCCGTTAAATTCGGTACAAACCATGTGGTAGGCCATGTGGGATCTGTACGTTTATCAAGCTTATCATGTACATCATCCGGAAGTGTAACTGTGTAACCCTCAGCAATCTGAATTGTAGGTCCTACACCGTCTATAAGGTTTACTCTTATCATTGTAACAGGCATTTCCGCTTGTGTTTTGAAATGGCTGGAGAATCCGCCGCCACGGAAGTATTCATAATCGGCTCTGCACCAATCTGTTGCTTCAAGACAGTTATTTATATCGGTTTCTGTCATATTCCACCATTCCTTGATAGTGCCGTTTCCGTTTTCGTCTTTAGTTGCACCGGTGCAGTCGAGTGCGGTAGCACCTGAATTTATAAGGTGGATAATACCGTTGCTTGCTTTTCCTTCAAGCTCCTTACCAGTAACACGCTTAACAGCGTCCGGTGACCAATATGTACGTACATCGTGGAAGCACGGTGCTTTTCCTGTAAGAAGTGTGGCAAACAGCATGGATATACCGTTTAATGTGTCATTTTCGGTAGCGAATGCAAACGGCGCCTTTTTACCGTTCCAGTCAAAGCTTGATGCCATAATTGCTTCGGTAAAATCACCGTTCGGAAGCCAGTCTGTCCACATACGCTGTCCCTGGAAACCACCTACGATGCCGTTTCTGCCGAGGCTTTCCTCACTCCAGCCCATTTCCTTGAGCTTCGGATTTCCGAAGAGAATATCACGGACAATAATAGTGAATTTAGCGATAAACTCCCAATCCTTGTCTGCCGGAACAACCTTTGACTTCTTAATGATATCCGGGAAATTTTTTCCTGCATTCTTATCAAAGCCTTCCTTGCAGTTTGCTTTTATCCATTTAAGTGCTTTATCATATTCATCGTGATCATAAATTTCGAGTGTGATTCTACGCAATACTTCCGTTAAATCCACCCATTCTGCTCTTAAGCCAAGATATTTTTGCATAAATGATGCATCACAGAACGAGCCTGCAATACCCATTGAAACTCCGCCTATATTTACATATGCTTTATTTTTCATCTGTCCGACAGCCAGTGCACAGCGCGCGAAACGAAGAATTTTCTCTGCAACATCTGCCGGAACCTCGGTATTGTCAGCATCGCATACATCGTGACCGTATATCGAAAATGCCGGAAGACCCCTCTGTGCATGAGCTGACATAGCAGCTGCAAGGTAAACCGCACCGGGACGTTCTGTACCGTTAAATCCCCATACTGCCTTTATTGTCTTTGGATCCAAATCCATTGTTTCACTTCCGTAGCACCAGCAAGGTGTAACCGAAAGTGTAGCTACAACATTCTCTTTGCCGAACTGCTCGGCAACCATAGCAGCTTCTTTTCCGCCGCCGATTGTAGTGCAGCCTATTACACACTCAGCCGGTGTGCCGTCCTGATAAAAAAGGTTGCCTTCTATCAGCTTTGCCGCAGCTTTTGCCATGTTCATCGTTTGAACTTCGAGGCTTTCTCTGACGCCACCCCATCTGCCGTCAATTACGGGTCTGATTCCGATTTTTGGTTTGTTCATTTTCTTTTCCTCCATTATTTTTTATATTAAAATGTATTATAT
>CAYRGA010000119.1:0-5336 GCA_964423705.1 uncultured Oscillospiraceae bacterium | reverse complement strand
ATTAAGATTATATTACCATTTTGGAGTTTACACAAAATACGGGATATACCCAATTTAATCAAAAGATCTCTTTTGTTTCGTCGAAAACTGTTTCAATTAGTTTTCAATGCTTTTTTGGTTGTGTAACAAATGTAATACACTTGACACGATATAGCACCGGAATTATTATGAAGCTATTGTTATATTAAATAAAATAACAGGGGGAATTTTCAAATGAAGAGAATTTTAAGCTCATTACTGGCACTGACAATCATCTTTGCAAATATCACACCGACGTTTGCCAAAGCAGCCGACAAGGACAACAGCATATACACAGCACTGGTTCAGGGATACTCGGAGGTACCGAGCGAGCACAGCGAAGCCGCACCGCTTAAAAATGTGTCAAAATCCTTTGACAACGATGCACTTTTGGATATTCAAAACTGCATAAGGCTCCTCCACAGCTGTTCGACAGCTTGGAAAAATGATGCATATTCCATTTGTGATATATCGGCTTTAAGCGAAGCGGATATAGCGAACCTTTTGGTTTTTATTGCGCACTATTTCCAAGGCTACGTCGGAGAATCGGTTGATAAGACTGATGATGAATACATGCGCAACTACGTAAAGCTCTCCGACATATACAATGCGGCATACAAATATTTCGGAATCGACATAGGAGATATTTTTACACGTCTTCCGAAGGAAGATTTTGAAAATTCACCGAACATCGAATGGAATTACGGAAAAGAGATTGCCGATATCAACGGCATAAAATGCATAAATGTAGGCTTACAGATTGACATGTGCATTACAAGAGTTCCCGTTATAGATAAGATATATTCACTCGGAAACGGCACCTACTATGTTTTATATAAATATGCCGCCGATTATTCGGGAATAACCGATCCTTATACTGAATATACAAAGCAACTTCCTGATGGCGGCGACCCCGTAAAGACCGGATACGCAATTATGAAATCCCGAACCGAAAACGGTAAAAAGCACTATTACATAACAAGCTGCGGAGCAAATACAAAATCCTTCTTATCCTTACCAAAGCTTGAAAGGTATATAAGCAAATCAAAGGTAGCATCAAACATAACCATAGATTATAAAAAGATAAAATCGTACACAAAGTCCGAACAATACGTACAATACCTCGAAAAACAGCTTGGAAATTCCAAACCGAACGACAGCGCAAAATCCGAAATTATCGGATACATCGAACATGCAATCGAAAGCACTGCCGATGCTGTAATAAAGGTCAAGGGCAAAAAAACAAAGATTACAGCCGTGGAAATCAAAGAGGCAATCAACAAAGCCGAAAAAACAAAATCGGAATTTGATAAGCTGCTGGACAAAAAGAACATTTCTCTAAACAAGAAAATCAACATAACCATCCGCATAGATACGCAGGGAACCTCACTCAAAAAAGGTTTCACCGTTATATATGATTCGTCACTTACAAAATATCTTGATGAAATAGGTGGAATCAAGATAATCTTAGACAGTGACAGACAGTATTTATACTGTGATGCTAAAGATCTTTTAAAACAGGTTGAAGATAACAGTATAATGGTAAAAATAACCGTCAAGGACGGAAAATACAATTTGGAATTTATGAACGGCAACGGCAAAAAGCTTGAAAAAGCACCTGTTAAATTCACATTTGCGTTCAAAATAAGTAGTCGCTACGATACAGTTTATTACCACGAAAGCAATGACAAAACAAACTGGAGCGGTCAAATCAACGATGCCGACCAAACAATCGAATTTAAAACTGCTCTTCCGGGTGTTTATACCATCGAAACAAACAAGCCGAAAATAAGCGATATCGATGATTTGACGGACTATGAGCAGGAAGCTGTTAAGTTCATGGTTTCAAGAGGATATTTTGAGCTTGACGGAAAGGAATTTAATCCTTACGGAAGCCTTACCAGATATGAATTTACAAAAACACTGGTCAGCATATTCTATGTTCTTGATTTTGATGCCAAGACCACTTTTACCGACGTGGAAAATAGCAGTCCGTACTACGAATACATAGCATCATCCGAACAGGAAAACACCGTAAAGGGATTCGGTGATGATACCTTCAGAGGAAACAATAACACCACACGTGAAGAGGTCATCTCCATATCCTCCAGAGCCATAGCCGGTAAAAAGGGTTATGCATATCCCGAAAATACGGATGATTATGTTCAGTTCGCGGATAACGCCGATATTGAAGGCTGGGAAAATCAATATGAAGAAATCGCACTCGCTGTAAGAGAAGGTCTTATCGATAAAGGCGGAATATTAGCTCCGAAATCAAACGTTACACGTTTGGATGCCGCAGTTATTTTGTACAGGCTTTTCAACTGTCTCTATGACGTAGCTCCTATTCAGACAACCACTCAGAGCTCCGAGGAATCCTTCCCGGTAGGTGCAGCGGCTGCTGCCGGCGGTGCTGTTGCCGTTGCGGGAGGCGGTGCATCGGTATTCGTACTCTTGCGCAGACGCAGACTTCTTAAAATAAAATAATTACTATCGTAAAAACAGGGATTTGTCAAAAATGCAAATCCCTGTTTCTGTAATATTAACACATATTTGTGCCTAATTTTTAAAGCTTAAAAGTCAAATTATTTTTCCATGAGCAATGACTACACGACGGACAATTTCCTTTTAAAATTTCATTTCTGAATTTTTCGGACAATTCATTATCAAATATATCCATTATGTCCTCTTCCATAACATTACCGGCATAAAAATCATAAAAATCGGTGCAATACATGACATTCCCGTTCCATGCCACATGTATGTGTCTGAACGGTGACAAGCAGTGCTCATTTAATGCATCGCTGCCATGTGCAAGGTGTCTGACGGGAAATGAAAATTTCTCCGACTCCACCCTTTTAAGCGCCTCCGCCTTTTTTATCGGATAGTCCTCCGGCATCTCCGTCTGCCAGGAATTTATCTCTCTCGCCTCGTAACCAAAGCATGCTTTAAGCCATTTATGATAGTTTATTATCTCATCTTCGGATAAATATATCATATCCTGAAGCAGAAGCTCCGAAGGCTCAAGTCTTTCCAAGCATTTCGGAAACTCATGAAGAATCGGCAAAAGCTGAGGGGACAGCACACTCATAATGACAAGCTCCGCATCTGAGCCCTTGATTAGCTCCACATTTGAGATAACCCTGTCAAAAACGCCCTTTCCCCTGATACTGTCATGGATTTCACGTGTCCCATCTATGGAAATATATATACGCTTAAAGCTCCTTCTCAATACATCAGCCCACTTATCTATAAGAACACCGTTTGTAATCATACCGAGCTCAAATCCAAGCTTGCTCAGATATGCGGTTATATCCTCGAAAATCGGCGACACAAGCGGTTCACCGCCCCATAGCATTACAGAGGGATATTCACTTGGCGACTTATATCGGCAAGCAATAGAATCAATAACCCTTTTCCAGTCATCAAATTCCATCGCCCTGCCGCCGGAATCCGAGAAAAAGCCATTATTTCCCCACTGACCGCAAAACCAGCATCTCAGATTGCAATTTCGCGTAATCTGCATATGAATAAGTTCAAGCTTTTTTTCAACCTGCATAATCTCATTCTCCGAAGTACTCTAACGCCATCAATTTATCGTCAATCGACTTAATCTGTGTCTTCATAAGTGACGGAGAATACACTCCTCTTTTTTCGGCAATGCCGCCGTTTTCCATAGCCCTTGCTATGCAGTCGTTTGCCTTATACATATCGTCAAGCGACTCACGCACATTAAATCTGCCGGGGCTGGTTGGTGCGGGAGGCCAGCGGGAATCGGAAACCCATGCTGATGCAAGTGCCTTCATGGCATTATTAAGCTCAACGTCAAGCTTTGACATATCCTCTCCGAGTTTGGCAGCAACCGCCTTGATACCGTTTAAAACTGATATACATACGGGGTCCATGATTCTCGAATACTCGGTATTTGCCCAAGCTTTGGCAGTTCCTCCGTGCCATGCGACACCGTTCTCTATGCATTCGATTCTGTCATTTTCTATAATGTTTTTGGAGTTTTCTATTACTTGTGAAGGCAATGCATATTCATAGCCGTTTGCCTTTGCGGTATCCAGAATTTCCTTGAATCTGTCAACAGCCTTCGGCTCGGATTCAAAGAATCTTGCCTGATTAAACTGTTTTACATAGAAATATGCACTGGAACCAATATACTCAGCATCCTCAGCATACGGCATAATAAACGAGCCGCTGTCCGCTATTCTTTGCTTCCAATTTTCAAGCATGGTATTTATTTCAGGCATATTAATCGGCTCATCACGAAGGCCCTCGGTAGCACCCATAAGATACCACAAAAGCAGATTTGCCATACAATCGGAACGGAATATCATCTTAAGACCGTTGGGTGCAACGGATGGATTTGTGATATATTTCAAAAACTCCGGCTTATCCTTTATGTATTGCTCAATTTTAAAAAGATGATTTTTATTGCTGTGTCCGGCTACGTCATATTCAAGTCCGGTCGCCTTTCTTATCTCATCAAACGAAAGAAGAAACGAATCCGCATCCATAACCAGTGAATTAAATCCCGCCTCCTTGTATGCATCGGGAATATAGCCTGCCCATCCGCACTCGGGATTCCATCCGACCTTCGGTCTGAAGCCCGTATGCTTTTCCCAAACGTCACGTGAATGAATAAGTGAATCCACACACACCTCATACGGTATATTTGCAAGCATGAAATGTATGTACGGAGATGCTACAGGTTCTATCTTTCCCTCCGACACAAGCTTTTTAAGCTTGGCAAGCACCTCGGGAGCCTGCTTTGCCATCTCATCTACAGTGATTCCGCTTGCCTCAAACGCGATTTTATAGTCACCGCCATCTATAAGGTCAAAGAGCTTTTCGTAGCAATTTTTCATTACCCAATGTCTTTTCTGCGGTGCAAGCTGCGAATACTGGATGTTCGCATGAGGCATAAAAATAATTTGTGGTTTCATCATTCAATCTCCTTTAAAATTTTATTAATGTATTTATAACATCTTATACAGCCATCCTTAACATCGGCTGTATTTTCATATTCAAAAAGTACGGGAATATCCAAGTCCTTTATGGGCTTTAAAATACCCTTCCAGTCCATATCGCTTTCGCCGCATGCGGCAGGCAACAAATGTCCGGACGGCAGCCTTACAAAATCCTTCAAATGCACACAGCACACCTTTTCTTTGATTTTTTCATAAACCGCTTCGGGCTTATCGATTCCGACCGCCCACAGATTTGACGGGTCATAATTCATCTTGATGCTCGGCACATCACTTATCATCCTTAAAAGTGCCCTCGGCTCGGTCGATATACTGTGTACATGC
>CAYRGA010000118.1:0-5386 GCA_964423705.1 uncultured Oscillospiraceae bacterium | reverse complement strand
TGATTTTAACTAAATATACATATTTTTTGGGCTTAATTGCTTGCTTTTATTGAATTTAACTATGGATTTTTATAAGAAAATGTTGTATTATTATACAATAAGAATGTATAGGGGGATATGAGATGAAGGGTATTTCAGCTATAGATAAAAAATATTACATGAATACTTTCGGTGACAGAACACCCGTAGCCTTTTCAGAGGGGAAAGGGATAGAGCTTGTAAGTACTGACGGCACGGTGTATAAGGATTTTTTTGCGGGGATAGCGGTAAGTGCATTGGGACACAGTCATCCGTCACTTGTCGATGCGCTTACAAAGCAGGTATCGAAGCTTTTGCACACATCAAATGTGTATTATATAGAAAATCAAGCTTACCTCGCTAAAGAACTGTGCGAATTATCTGTCTTTGACAAGGTCTTTTTTGCAAATACAGGTGCGGAATCAAACGAAGGTGCGATTAAGCTTGCCCGGAAATACTTCTACGAAAAAGGTCAAAATAAATATGAGATAATAACGCTCAATAATTCGTTTCACGGCAGAACTGTTACTACGGTAACGGCTACCGGACAGGAAAAATACAGTGCTCCGTACAGTCCGCTTACACCCGGATTTGTCCACGTAGATATCAATGATATCGATGCACTGCACAAAGCAGTAAATGATAAAACAGCTGCTATAATGATAGAATTTATACAGGGCGAAAGCGGAGTACATCCGATTACCAATGAATATGCTAAGGAAATAAGAAAAATATGCGATGATAAGGGCATTCTTCTTATTGACGATGAGGTTCAGACCGGAATCGGCAGAACAGGAAAAATGTTTGCCTACGAGCTGTATGGCATTGAACCCGACATTATGACTTTGGCAAAAGCTCTCGGCGGCGGTGTTCCGATAGGTGCCGTTTTGGCGAAGGACTTCGTTGCACAGGCATTTAACCCCGGCGACCACGGTACCACATTCGGCGGAAATCCCTTAAGCACATGTGCTGGCTTGGCTGTTCTTAAGACCATAAAAAAAGAAAAGCTTGTAGAAAATTCGGCTGAAACCGGAAAATATTTAAAGGAAAGGCTTGATGCTGCGTTGGGTGATTATATCGCAGAGGTGCGCGGAAACGGTCTGATGATAGGTCTTGAATTTAAAAATCCGATTGCGAAAAAAGTTAATTCAAAGCTTTTTGAGCATCATTATCTGGTAGGAGCTGTCAAAGACAGCATTTTACGAATTGTTCCGCCTCTTATTATCACAAAAAAAGATGCGGATGACTTTGTTGATACACTTAAAAAAATATTAGAGGAGGAAATGTAAATGAAGCATTTAATAAGCTTGTACGATTGTACCACAGAAGAAATTGAAAATATATTAAAGCTTGCAATTAAGCTTAAGGCCGATAATAAAGCAGGTGTGACACATCATTTGCTTAAAGGAAAAAGCCTTGGAATGATATTTGCCAAGTCTTCAACAAGAACGCGTGTATCATTTGAGGTCGGTATGTATCAGCTCGGAGGACAGGCTCTGTACCTTAACAGCAATGATATACAGCTCGGACGCGGAGAAAGCATATATGATACTGCAAACGTTCTTTCGAGATTTTTGGACGGTATCATGATTCGTACCTTTGACCACAAGGATGTCACAGACCTTGCAGAATACGGCTCAATCAGTATAATTAACGGTCTTACAGACCTTCTGCATCCCTGTCAGATTTTGGCGGATTTGCAGACCATATACGAGCACAAGGGCAAACTTAAGGGACTTACAGTAAGCTATGTGGGTGATGGAAACAACATATCAAATTCTCTTTTGTACGGGTGCACAAAGATGGGAATTAACATAAACGTAGCTACTCCGGTAGGCTATGAGTGCGATGCTCTCGTAACCGAGAGAGCAATCGAAACCTCAAAGAAAACAGGCTGTAATGTTCTTATTACCAATGACCCGAATGAGGCTGTAAAAAACAGTGATGCTGTCATTACCGATACTTGGGTAAGTATGGGACAGGAACAGGAAAAGCAGGAGAGAATAAAGGTGTTTAAGGATTATACAGTAACAGAAAAACTCTTTAATACCGCTAAAGACGATGCGATTTTCCTGCATTGCTTGCCTGCGTACAGAGGTTATGAGGTTGAAAAGGAAGTTATCGACGGTCCGCATTCGGTTATTTTTGACGAAGCCGAAAACAGACTGCATGCACAAAAGGCTGTAATGGCTTTGACGATGGGGGATTGACAATGATAAATAACGGTTTTGAAATCAGAAATGCATGTGAAAATGATGTTGAGCAGATAATGAAAATAACTGCCGAGGCTTTTAATAAATATCGTGAGCTTGCCGGAACCGACTTTCCGCTTCCGGCGCTTAATGAAACCAAGGAGCAAGTTATGGACGATATCAAAAATAAGCTTGTTTTGGTCGCTTATATAAACGGCATGGTTGTTGGTAGCGTACGTGTAGCCGTAAACGGTGATACGGCATATCTCAGCAGATTCGGAGTAAGTCCCGATTATCAGAATCTCGGTATCGGTAAAGCTCTTATGAATTTGGTCGATATTAATATGAAGGTTTTAAATGTTAAGCAGATTCAGCTGCATACAGCCTCAAGAATAAAGCCGCTCATAATTTTTTATTACGGCAGAGGCTTCTATGTTGACTCCACCAGTAAGGAACGCGACTACATAAGAGCACTTCTTTGCAAGGATTATTAATATGCATAAAAACGACACAGTCCCGATTGTTGCTTGAGGGATTGTGTCGTTTTCGGATATACAATGTTTTAAGCTATTAACGATTGTATTCTTTAATCTTTCTGTCAATTCTGCGCTTTGCTTCCTTTTCGGCGATTGCGTCGCGTTTGTCATAATTCTTTTTACCACGTGCAAGGGCAAGTTCAACCTTCACCTTTGAACCTTTAAGGTAAACCTTTAAAGGTATAAGTGAATAGCCATCCTCCTTGATTTTGCCGATAAGACGACGTATTTCGTATTTATGCATAAGGAGCTTGCGTTCTCTCAGCGGGTCACGGTTAAAAATATTGCCCTTCTCATACGGGCTTATATGCATACCTAATAGGATAACCTCGCTGTTTTTTATATTTGCATATGAGTCCTTAAGATTAACATGCCCCAGTCGTATTGATTTAACTTCCGTTCCAAGCAGTGAGATACCGCATTCAAATGTATCTTCGATGAAAAAATCATGGTACGCTTTTTTGTTTTGGGAAATGAGCTTAGTGTTTTTTTCATTTTGTGCCATAATGTCCTCCGTTATAATAAATAAAAGTCGATTTGCTGTGTGTATGGGTTTGAATCAGCAACAATGATGCTTATTTTATCGCCGATTTTAAAAGTTCTTTTTGTATGCTCGCCTATAAGCGATAAGTCAGATTCGCTGAATATATAGTAATCGTCGGTTAAATCCTTCATCCTGACAAGACCCTCTATACCGTTTTCCAGCTCAGCATAGAATCCGAAAGAGGTTACCGAGGATATCACTGCATTGAATGTTTCGCCGATGTAATCAGTCATATATTCGGCTTTTTTTATGTCGTTTGCCTCACGCTCGGCTTCCATAGCCGTTATCTCAGCTTCACTTGATTTTAATGATGCTTCCGCTGCGTATTTTTTGTAATATGAATATCTTTTTTCTGAAATGCCGTTTCTCAGAAATTCCTTTATAATGCGATGAATTGCCAAGTCGGGATATCGCCTTATCGGTGAAGTGAAGTGGCAGTAATACTCAAATGAAAGTCCGAAATGCCCCAGACACTTATCACTGTATTTGGCTTTCATGAGTGAGCGAAGCATGAACTTGCTTATAATCATTTCTTCTCTTGTGCCTTTTGATTTTTTTAAAATCGCCGCAAACTCACCGGGATGAGGCTCTGTTACGGAAACCTTTTTATATCCGAATCTTTTTGCCAAAAAATTGAAATCATCGATTTTTTCACGTGTCGGTTTTTCGTGAACGCGGTATACAAATGGGATATCCGTCCAGAAAAATTCCTCGGCAATCGTTTTATTGGCAGCCAGCATAAATTCTTCAATTATTTTGTTTGATATTCCGGATTCGTACTTGTAAACATCTATGGCTTTTCCGCTTTTGTCAACCTTAACCTTCGTTTCGGGAAAATCAAAATCTATACTGCCGCTGCTCTGTCTTTTTCGGTACAAAATCTCTGCAAGCTCTTTCATTGTCAGAATTTGGTTATAAATGTGACTGTATTTACATTTCAGTGCAGTGTCACCGTCAAGCAGGGCATTTACATCATCATATGTCATGCGCTCGCATGAACGGATGATTCCTTCTGTAACGGTATGATTTATTATATCGCCGTTTTTATTTATATCCATAACGACGGAAAGGGTGAGTCTGTCTTCATTCGGATTAAGACTGCATATACCGTTTGATAGCTTAAACGGAAGCATGGGAATTACTCTGTCCGGAAAATATACACTTGTTCCGCGCCGCATTGCTTCGCAGTCTAAAGGACTGTTTTCCGTGACATAGTGAGTTACGTCCGCTATGTGAACGCCGAGAGTGTATATGCCGTTATTTTCGCTTACGCATACCGCATCATCAAAATCACGGCTGTCTACACCGTCAATGGTTATAATTTTCTTATTTCGGAAATCACAGCGGGATTCAATATCGGCTTCGGAAATTGTGCAATCCAAATGTTCACACTGATTTTTTGCCTTTTCATTGAAATCGGTTTCAAGATTATATTTGCGAATTACCGATAATATGTCGACGCCTTTTTCATCGGGATAACCCAGAACTTCTATGATTTTACCCTCGGGCTTTTTGTTTGATTCAGGCCATTTGGTTATCTGTACGACTACTTTTTGCTCATTTTTTGCCTTGTTGAAATGTTTTTTCGATATAAAAATATCATATCCAAGCTTTGCTTCGTCGGCGATTACAAAACCGAAATTACGCGATGTCAGAAATGTACCGACGATTTTATCGTTTTTGTGGTTTAAAATTTTTATTATTTGTACTTCACTTTTTTTGTCATCTGTAGCTTTCGTTGTTATTTTCGCGAGTACAGTATCTCCGTTCATAGCACCGAAGGTCGAAGCGGAAGGCACAAAATACTCGTTTTCACTGTTGGATATGAAGCCGAAACCGCGTTCCTTCAGCGAAAATTCTCCGGATATGTAACCCAGTTTTTTGGCGGATGCATATTTCCTTTTTGAAGTTTTTATAATTTTGCCCTCGTCAATGAGCTCGCCCAATAACACGATAAGTTCTTCGCGGTCATCGAATGGTATATCAAGCATGAGCATAATATCATCAATATTTAAGGGCGGAAATTTTTCGTCATTTAAAAATTTAAATAAAGTTTGTTTTCTGTTCATTTTATTCCTCAAAGCAGTGTATTGTAT
>CAYRGA010000117.1:0-5454 GCA_964423705.1 uncultured Oscillospiraceae bacterium | reverse complement strand
ATATTATATATATAAAATTGTTGAGGGGGCAATAATATGATTTTTAACAGAGCCGATGTGCTTATTCCGAATAAAGATACAGATATGTCAAAGTGGAGTGTCGTGGCATGTGACCAGTACACCTCAGAACCAGAATACTGGAGTGAGGTCGAAAAAAATACTGCCTGTGTTCCGTCAGCATATAATTTAATTTTGCCGGAGGTATTTTTGGAAAGCGATGATGTTGACGAACGAATTGAAAAAACTCACCTTGCAATGAAGCAATACTTGAATGAAGATGTGCTAAGGAAAATTCCGAATTGCTATGTGTATGTGGAACGCACTTTAAATAACGGGCAGTTGCGCCGCGGAATAATCGGCTGTGTGGATTTGGAAGAGTATGACTACAGCTTCGGCTCAAAATCTAAAATACGTGCAACTGAAAAAACCGTTGTCGAGCGCATACCGCCGCGCCTTAAAGTAAGAACCGATGCGGCTCTGGAGCTTCCTCACATCATGCTTTTACTTGATGATGCCGAAAAGAAGATTATCGAACCGCTTACTGATAAGAAAAACGAATTTGAAAAGTTATATGATTTTGATTTAATGATGTCATCAGGTCATATAAGCGGATATATTCTAAGCGAATCCGCAGCAGATGATTTGGAGAAAAAAATTGAAGCTTTAAGTCAAACGGACAAATTTAATCGTAAGTATGATGTATGTGAAAAAAGTCCGCTGGTATTTGCGGTAGGGGACGGAAATCACTCTCTCGCTACAGCGAAGGAGTATTATAACAATATAAAGAAAGAAATGGGCGATGAGGTGGCAAAGAAATCTCCGGCGCGTTACGCACTGACCGAGCTTGTAAATCTCCATGATGATTCACTGGTTTTTGAAGCAATACACAGAGTTATATTCGATGTTGATAATAAAAAATTTGCCGATGGCTTGAAAAAGCTCTGTTCACCCGATGGAACACAAGTCTTTGAACTTGTCGGTGAAAATGGACGGGAACACCTTGCGATAGGCAACCCCACATGTAATATAACTGTCGGTTCTGTTCAGGAATATATCGATAAATATATAGCCGAAAACGGTGGAAGAGTTGATTATATACATGGCGAAGATGTGGTAAATGCGCTTGTCAAAGAGGGCAATATCGGTATAATTTTAAAACCTATGGGTAAAGATGAATTATTCAAAACAGTAATTAAGGACGGTTCACTTCCCAGAAAGACTTTTTCAATGGGAAATGCATCAGATAAAAGATTTTATACCGAAGCAAGAATCATAAATCCGCGTTTATAAAATTGCCAATGCTTGACAAGTGAGTGGGTTATGCTATATAATATAATGTATATGGTTTAAATTAATTGGAGGTATTTTAATATGTCAGGACATTCCAAATGGAGTAATATAAAGCACAAAAAGGAAAAATCCGATGCTCAGAAGGCGAAAATTTTCACCAAAATGGGCAGAGAAATCGCCGTTGCTGCCAAATCGGGCGGTGCAGATCCCGAATCCAACAGCAGATTAAAGGATGCTATTGCGAAGGCGCGTTCATATAACATGCCTAATGAAAATATTCAGCGCGTTATTAAAAAGGCTGCCGGTGACCAAAACACAGACAATTATGAGGATATCGTTTACGAAGGCTACGGTATAGGCGGTGTCGCTGTTATAGTGGAAACTCTTACCGATAACAGAAATCGTACTGCCGGTGATTTACGCCATTATTTTGATAAGTTCGGCGGAAATCTCGGAACAAACGGCTCGGTTGGCTGGATGTTTGATGAGAAAGGTATAATTATCATCGCTAAATCCGATTCGATAGATGAAGATGAGCTTATGATGGATGCTCTTGATATGGGAGCAGATGATTTTAATGCTGATGGTGAATTTTATGAAATTTCCACTGCGCCGTCGGATTTTCATGCTGTAAGAGATGCACTGGAGAAAAAGGGATATTCATTTGAATCCGCTGAGGTTGAGCGTATCCCACAGACAACCGTAACACTTACGGATGAACACGATTTACTTATGATGGAGAAGCTTCTCGAAAGTCTTGAAGACAATGATGACGTGCAAAATGTTTATCACAACTGGGAAGAATAATTTTTAAGCTCAACACTTAGGAGGGTTGTAGGTGGAAAAACTATTGATTACCGGTGGTAAACCGTTAAAAGGCGAAGTGTCCATCAGCGGTGCGAAAAATGCCGCTGTTGCCATAATTCCTGCTGCGTTGCTTGTAAAGGGAGTTTGCAGAATTGAAAATGTGCCCGATATAAGCGATGTTGACAGCATTGTAAAAATGATAATTTCACTGGGCGCAAAGGTTGAAAAGCCCGATATGAACACTTTGATTATTGATTCGACATCATTATCTACATATGTCGCAGATCCTGTTTTGGCAGCTAAAATGCGTGCATCCTATTATCTGATGGGAGCATTGGTCGGTCGTTTTAAGAATGCACATGTTCCGCCTCCGGGAGGCTGTAACTTCGGCGTAAGACCAATCGACCAGCATTTGAAAGCATTTAAGTATATGGGATGTACTGTTGCCGAGGATGATGGGTTCATTAAAATAGACGGTTCGTCACTCAGAGGGGGCAATGTTTATTTTGATGTCGTAAGTGTCGGTGCTACAATAAATGCTATTTTGGCAGCTGTTCTTGCACCCGGAAGGACTGTTTTGGAAAGTGCGGCAAAAGAACCGCATGTGGTTGATCTTGCCAACTTCTTGAATTCAATGGGTGCTCAGATTCGCGGAGCCGGTACCGATGTAATAAAAATTACCGGTGTACCACAGCTGTGCGGCGGCACATATTCGATAATACCGGATCAAATCGAAGCCGGTACATACATGTTTGCGGCTGCGGCCACAAGAGGTGATGTGGTAGTTAAAAATGTAATTCCCAAGCACCTTGAGGCTATCACGGCCAAATTTGAAGAGATGGGCTTAGGTATAGATGAAGGCGACGAGGAAGTCAGAATATATACGAAAGGTCCGCTCAGTGCGATTAACATAAAGACGATGCCGTATCCCGGATTTCCTACCGACTTGCAGCCGCAGGCTGTTGTGATGCTTGCCACCGTCAATGGTACAAGTGTCGTAACCGAAGGTGTATGGGATTCGAGATTTCAGTATGTTATCGAGCTTTTGAAGATGGATGCCAAGATAACGGTAGACGGAAAGCGTGCCGTTATATCTGGGGGCGCACCTCTTAAGCCGGGGAAGGTCGCGGCTACGGATTTAAGAGCCGGAGCAAGTATGGTTATTGCGGCACTTTCGTGTGACGGTTCTACGGAAATATCCGATATACGTCATATTGACCGCGGTTATGAGCATATAGTTGAAAAATTAACGGCACTCGGAGCAGATATCAGGAGAATAGATGATTAGATTTTGTACACTTTTCAGTAGCAGCAGCGGAAACTCGGCATTTATATCGGACGGTGATACCAATTTATTGATTGATGCCGGAGTGAGTGCTTCGAAAATAATTAATTCACTCAAGGATATAGGCGTGAGCGCAAGTGAAATTGACGGTATTTTAGTCACTCATGAGCACAGTGACCATATTTCCGGAATCGGAGTGCTTTCGAGTAGACATAATATACCTGTATACGCCAATGAGTTGACTATGAATGCCATAACTAAGGTTTTCGGTAATATTCCAGAAAGCTGCAAAAGGATAATTATAACCGGTGAAAGCTTTAAAATCCGCTCGGCAATTATCCGCTCTTTTAAGACACCGCATGATTCTGCGGAATCAGTCGGTTACAGCATAAATTTATGTGACAGAAAATTTGGTGTAGCTACAGATACGGGATGCATAACAAAGCCGATACTTTCTTCGCTTGCAAGATGCGAAGCAGTCATTGTCGAAGCAAATCACGATGTTGATATGCTGAAAACCGGAAGATATCCATATGTTTTAAAAAGGCGAATATTGTCTGATAACGGTCATCTTTCAAACGAAAACTGCGCATGGCTTGCCACTCAGCTGGCACTGTGGGGCACCAAAAGTATTGTTTTGGGGCATTTGAGCGAAAATAACAATACCGAGGAAAAAGCTTACTCGACTGTTTTTAATAAGCTAACGGAAAGTAATATTAATGTCGGAAGTGACGTTTCCCTTTCTGTAGCGGCAAAAAATCAAATATGTGAAATATTGTAGGCAGTGTTCAAATCGGAGGAATTTTTATATGGCTAAAATAAATGTACTCGGTTCCGGAGGATGGGGAACGGCAAATGCAGTTTTATTGGCAAATAACGGTCACGATGTGACGTTATGGTCTTACTTTGATGAGGAAAGTGTAAATTTGGAAAAGTATCATGAAAATAAACCTTTTCTGCCTGGTGTAACAATACCTAATTCGGTTAAGTATACAAGTGATATATCGCTTTGCGGCACTGCCGACTTAATAGTGATAGCTGTCCCGTCGCATACCGTAAAGTCTACTGCATCGGCATTGCTGCCATATATAAAGGACAAACAGCTGGTTTTAAACATATCAAAGGGCTTCGACGAGGAGAATCAGCTCAGACTGTCACAAATTATTCAGCATGTGATACCCAATGCGGTTGTAGCTTCAATGAGCGGTCCGTCACATGCCGAGGAGGTAGCGATAGGTATGCCGACAACCAATGTCGTGGCGCATGCCGATCATGAAGTTGCCGAATATATACAGGATTTATATATGTCACCCGTATTCAGAGTATACACAAGCAATGATATAATCGGTGTTGAACTTGGCGGAGCACTTAAAAATATAATTGCTCTTGCAGCCGGTATATGCGACGGACTGGGCTACGGCGATAACACCAAAGCTGCGCTTATTACACGCGGTTTGGTTGAAATCACCAGACTCGGCGTTAAAATGGGTGCACAGCCCGAAACCTTCAGCGGTCTTACGGGTATGGGCGACCTTATTGTTACATGCACCAGTATGCACTCGCGAAACAGACGTGCAGGTATTTTGATCGGACAGGGAAAAAGCGCAGATGAAGCTCAAAAGGAAGTCAATATGACTGTCGAGGGTGTAAAAGCGACAATCGCCGCATATAAATTGGCACGAAAATACGATGTGAATATGCCGATAGTCAATACAATGTATAAAGTTTTATTTGAAAATTATGATGTAAACAATGCAACAGAGCAGCTTATGGATCGCGCCAAAAAGCATGAAAGTGAAGAAGAATGGCTTAAATAATTTTTATGCCGTAAATTAATAAAGCATAATAAATTTAAAGAGCATGTTTGCTTATATTGCCGGGTATATCCCGTATTTTGTGTAAACTCCAAAATGGTAATATAATCTTAATGATTTTTTAAGGACAGAAAGCCACAGATTGGCTTTCTGTCTTTAAGTGTATTATAGCAAAAAATCAGTGGCATGTCAAGGGCGCCCTCTTGGGTATATCCCGTATTTTGTGTAAACTCCAAAATGGTAATATAATCTTAATGA
>CAYRGA010000116.1:0-5510 GCA_964423705.1 uncultured Oscillospiraceae bacterium | reverse complement strand
ATATATACTTAGGCAGTCAAATTTCTACTTATTATTTATGTGTGAAAGGCGATTGCTTTTAAAGCTGGTTAATGGAGAAATGATGTTTATGAAAATAGGTATACCGCGTGCGTTGCTTTATTACTACTACTATCCGTTCTGGAAAACTCTTTTTACAGAGCTTGGATGTGAAGTAGTTTTAAGCGATGAAACCAATACAAAAATTATATCCGAAGGCTGCCATGCCACCGAAACGGAAATATGCGTTCCGATAAAAATATACAACGGGCATGTTGCGCAGCTTCTCAAAACCGATGTGGACTATATCTTCGTTCCGCAGATGCATATGGTATCTCATGAATATTACTGTCCGAAGTTTTTGGGCTTGATTGAGCTTGTAAAGTATTCGTTTGAAAACGATTGGGACAGATTTATGTTTTTATACTACGATACGAAAACTGACGATTTAAGTGATTTGAAGGTACATATGCCGTTGTGCGACTATCTCGGAGTAAGCAAAAAGCAGCTTTCCCAAGCATTAAAAAAAGCCGCGTCAAAGCAGGCTGAGTTCCGAAGGCTTAATACAAGCGGCTACACTGTTACGGAAGCTTATGACATTTTCGACGGCAAAAAGGCCGCTCCTCCCGCAAAGAATCAAGATTTGACGATTGCACTTTTGGGTTATGTAAACAACGTATACGACCCTTATGTAAGCATGGATACTTTAAAGCGTCTGCGCGAAATGGGTGTCAGAGTGATAACATTTGATATGCTCCCCGAGGATGCCGTTAAAAAAGATAAAAAAAATATAAAGGAACCGTTTTGGATATTCGCAAGGAAAATATACAATGCTTCCAAGTACCTCATTAAAAACGGAGAAATAGACGGTATAATTCACATTACCGCATTCGGATGCGGACCGGATTCCATAATCGGAAGGCTTATGGAGGGCGACTGCGACGAAGCAAATATACCGTTTCTTACTCTGCGTATAGACGAACATACCGGAGATAACCATACGCAGACAAGGCTTGAAGCATATATCGATATGTTAAAAATGCGTAAATTTTCCGATTCAAAGGGTGATAGATTATGAAGATAAGTTTCCCTCATATGGGACAGGTTACAGCGTATAAAAGGCTTTTGGAGGATTTGGGGCACGAAGTTATAATGCCGCAAAGACCTACCCAGAGAACATTCGACCTCGGTGTACTTAACAGCCCCGAATTTATATGCTATCCTTCAAAGGTTATGGCAGGTACATATATCGAAGCATGTGAAAACGGCGCAGAGGTTATAGTGTCCTCCGGCGGCTGCGGTCCATGCAGAGCCGGCATGTACTGTGAAATTCATCGACGAATAATAAAGAAGCTCGGTTACGATACCGAAATCATTATATTCGATTCATTTTTTAAAGCACCGGGTTATTTTATAAAGCAGCTTAACAGAATAAAAAATAAAAAATCAATATTTAAGGTTTTAAAATCAGCACTTTTTGCACTGAAAATGATTGATTATCTTGATGACATCGAGCAAAAAATTAAAATTGAGCGTGCATACGAGGTCAACAGCGGAGATTTTGACAAATTTCTCAAAAAAGTGAATGATACCTTCTATTTGTGCAAAAACAAAAAGGAACTGAAAGAGGAATATAAAAAGGCACTGGAGGAAATGAAAACCATACCGGTGAAGAAGCCAGAAAAGTCCAAAAGGCTCAGATTCGGTGTAGTCGGAGAGATATTCGTAGTTATAGACAGTGCCACAAACATGAACATAGAGAGCCGTTTAAATTCACTTGGGGTTGAGGTCACAAGCACACAGTATATATCCGAGTGGGTCAGTCACAATGCCACACCTTCGTTTATGTGCCACGACGAAACTCACCGCATACACGAAAACGGAAAAAAATATACTACCTGCAACTGCGGCGGTCATCACCTCGGAAACATCGGCTGGATAGAAGAATTTTCGAAGCGCGGCTATGACGGCATCATACATTTAATGCCATTCGGATGTCTGCCGGAGCTTGTAACGCGCAGTATGTCACACAAGCTCAGCGAGCAGTTTGATATTCCGATTCTTTCCATGTCGATTGACGAGCAAAACGGCGAAGCCAATACACAGACACGACTTGAGGCATTTGTCGATTTGTGCGCCGGAAGAAAACGTTCCAAAATGAATAGTGATAAAGAAAGCGTCGGCAAGACCTTTGCCGAAGTATAGGAGTGACGGTTATGAATATATATGTAGGTATAGATACAGGCTCGGTAAGTACAAATGTTATCGCAATAGATGATAATACAAATGTTATTTTCGACAGATACATACGAACAAAGGGACAGCCTATTAATTCCGTAAAAGACGGTATGACACAGCTGAATGAATTTTTAAAAGATACGGATTATACCGTTTCCGCAGTCGGAGTTACGGGAAGCGGCAGACAGATGATAGGTCTTATGGTCGGCGCGGACGTGGTAAAAAATGAAATCACCGCACACGCCACCGCTACCATACATTTCCACCCCGAAGCACGTACGATATTTGAAATAGGCGGTCAGGACAGTAAGATAATCATTTTAAAAGACGGAATAGTTACGGATTTTTCGATGAACACGGTTTGTGCCGCAGGAACAGGCTCATTTCTCGACCATCAAGCAGAGCGCCTTGGTGTCGATATAAAGGATTTCGGTGATTTGGCGCTTCAATCCGAAAATGAGGTTCGCATTGCCGGCAGATGTACGGTTTTCGCCGAATCCGACATGATTGCAAAGCAGCAGTACGGATATTCAAAAGCCGACATTATCCGCGGTCTTTGTGATGCACTTGTAAGGAACTATCTGAACAACCTGGGAAGAGGTAAAATCCTGGAAGCACCGTTTGTGTTCCAGGGAGGCGTAGCGGCAAACAAGGGCATTATCCACGCTTTTGAAACTCAGGTTAATCACGAAATTATAATTCCGAAATACTTCAATGTAATGGGTGCTATCGGCATGGCTCTTATGGCAAAGCACCAACTGGAGCAGAACGGCGAAACGACCAAGTTCAAGGGCTTTGATTTTATCGACCTGGAGTTTACTCCGAAAAGCTTTGAGTGCAGCGGCTGCAGTAATGCATGTGAGGTAATCAAGGTTTTGGTTGACGGTCAGGTTAAAGCTATGTGGGGCGATAAGTGCGGCAAATGGAGCTCATCCATAAGCTGATATAAGCATTGGCAGCACCAAAGTCAAAAATATTTATTTTTGGTATTGACAAATCCGCATTTTTGTTGTATTATTGTTTTGTGACAGCAAGGGCGCTGTGGATTAACATCCGCAGTGCCTTATTTTTTTGAAAATTGCGACAATATTAATTGGAGGTAATATAATGAACAGCATAACAGATATTTTCGGAAGCCTAGTTTTTAATGACACGGTTATGAAGGAAAAGCTTCCCAAAGATACCTATAAGAAGCTCCGCAAGACTATCGACAACGGCGAACCGCTCACGCTGGATACGGCGAATATCGTAGCATCTGCCATGAAAGACTGGGCTATTGAGAAGGGCGCAACTCACTATACTCACTGGTTTCAGCCGATGACAGAGGTTACCGCCGAAAAGCATGACAGCTTTATCGCTCCGACCGTTGACGGTAAGGTCATAATGGAATTTTCCGGAAAAGAACTTATAAAAGGCGAGCCGGATGCTTCAAGCTTTCCGTCGGGAGGTCTGAGAGCTACATTTGAGGCGAGAGGATATACCGCATGGGACCCCACATCATTCGCATTTATTAAAGACGGCTCACTTTGTATTCCTACGGCATTTTGCTCATACGGCGGCGAAGCACTTGATAAAAAAACTCCGCTCCTCCGCTCTATGGAAGAGATTGATAAACAGGCGATGCGTATATTAAAGCTGTTCGGAAATACAACCGCCAAGAAGGTGATACCCACGGTCGGACCCGAGCAGGAGTACTTCCTTATAGACAAGGATTTGTACGAACAGAGAAAAGACCTTATTTTCACCGGCAGAACACTGTTTGGTGCCAAGCCTCCAAAGGGTCAGGAGCTTGAAGACCATTATTTCGGTCAGATAAAGCCCCGCGTTTCCGCATATATGAAGGAGCTTGACGAAGAGCTCTGGAAGCTCGGAATTTTAGCAAAAACCAAGCACAATGAGGTCGCACCGGCTCAACATGAGCTTGCACCCATATATACAACCACCAATATTGCCACAGACCACAATCAGCTTACTATGGAAATGATGAAGAAGATCGCCCTCAAGCATAATCTTGTGTGCCTTCTTCACGAAAAACCGTTTGCAGGTGTAAACGGAAGCGGTAAGCACAACAACTGGTCTATTTCGACCGATGACGGTGTAAATCTTTTGGAACCCGGAAAAACTCCGTACGACAATGCACAGTTTTTGCTCTTCTTCTGCGCAGTAATCAGAGCGGTTGACGAGCATCAGGATTTACTCAGAATCTCCGTGGCAAGTGCCGGAAACGACCACAGGCTCGGAGCGAACGAAGCGCCGCCGGCTATTGTATCAATGTTTGTCGGTGACCAGCTTGAAGCGATTCTTGAAGCACTTGAAAATGACGAGGATTATGCTGAAAAGAAAAAGGAAAAAATGCAAGTGGGTGTTCATGTACTTCCCACATTTACAAAGGATACAACCGACAGAAACCGCACCTCGCCTTTCGCGTTTACAGGAAACAAATTCGAGTTTAGAATGCTCGGCTCGGCTTCCTCCATTTCCTGCACAAATGTTATACTTAACACCATAGTTGCGGATGTACTGGACGATTTTGCAAATGAGCTTGAAAAAGCCGATGATTTCCAAGCTGCACTTTCAAAACTTATACAAAGAACCATAAAGGAACATAAGAGAATCATATTCAACGGAAACAACTACTCGGATGAATGGGTTGAAGAAGCCGAGAAACGCGGACTTCTGAATTATAAGGATTCCGCCGAGGCGATTCCTCATTTTACCGATAAGAAAAACCTTGACCTTTTCATAAAACATGGTATTTATACCGAAACGGAAATACGCTCAAGATGTGAAATCCTCCTTGAAAATTATTCTAAAATAATAAATATTGAAGCTCTCACCATGATAGATATGATTAAAAAGGAGATTATTCCGTCGGTGTGCGAATATACACAGATGCTGGCGAATGCGGCTTTGTCAAAAAAATCACTTTCCGCCGCCTTGAATACATCTGTCGAGGAACACCTCACGGAGAAACTTTCAAACCTCACAGCATGCCTGTATAAAGCAACCGAAAAGCTTGAAAACGCTCTTATAGATGCGAAGGAGCATGAAGCTGATATCGAAGCGTATGCAAACTTCTATCACAATACGGTGTTTGCAAGCATGCAGGAGGCAAGAGCCATCGTCGATGAAATGGAAACCAATACCGCCAGCGATTACTGGCCTTATCCCACATATGCGGATTTGCTTTTTAACGTTTGATGTACACATTTTAAATCAGTATAAAACGGCGTGTAAATGCTTTTATGATTTGCACGCCGTTGTTTAATATAGAC
>CAYRGA010000115.1:0-5541 GCA_964423705.1 uncultured Oscillospiraceae bacterium | reverse complement strand
ATGCATAGCAGTTCTGACAGCCCTCGCTGCACTTGTGGCAACCGTGCCACGGGTTCCATATTTTATCATTTAAGTCCATTATCGGTTATCTCCCTTCATATTCGACAATATTTTATTTGTATCTTTTAAAAAAATTAAAAGCTTTTCATAGTTATCTTTTCCCAATTCGTTTTCTATGTGCTGAATCTGGTTTTTCATTTTTTGAGCAGCCTGTTCTACCAGTTTCTCCGCCTTTTTTGTCGGCACAACAAAAAAGCTCCTTTTATCCTCATTTGAGTAGTCTTTTTTTATGTATGCTTTATTTTCAAGTGCGGTAATGTGCGCCGTAATCATCGGCTTGGATACTTCAAGCAATTCCGCAATCATAAGCGGTGTAAATCTTCCTTCTCTTTGTACAATGATATTTAGTACGGCCATTTCGCTGGGTCTTATGGGTAAATTTTTTTTCAGCTCCATATATCCCTTACAAAATTTTGATAAAATGATATTATCTTCTATGTATTTATCCATGTCATCCCCCCCTGAACTTAAGGTTTAAGGTATCGCTTGTTGAAGCTTCCGAAAGCGGTACTTCGGCATTGGGTTCTTACTTGTGCATCGGCACGCTTTTAATTTGATTATGTGCTCCGGATAATAGTTAACCTGTATTAACTATTATAGTTCATGCAGATTAACTTGTCAATGCTTTTAGTGTAATTTTATCGAAATCCCTAAACTGTGTTTGAATTGTTTTTGCGTTCGGATAAAAAACATAGATGGATTTTCAGCAAAATCAGAGCATATGTTTGAAAGAGCGTGGATATGTGCGATTTTTTGCGTGTTTGACTTGCTTTTCTTCGCTGTATATGTTAAAATGATTTTAATACAGGAGACGGCACTGTGCCGTTTTAAAATTATCATTTATGCCATGTTTTCCTGTTCAAGGAGGATGCACATGAAGAAGTTAATATTTATTTTCAGCATGCTTGCGATTTTATGTATAAGCGTAACCGCACATGCAATGGACAGCAAATATCAATATATAAAGGTCGGCTTACAATACGGTGACAGTGCCGCATCGACTGCTTCGCTGGAATGTGACGGAGGATTTTCGGTTGGCTTCACTGAGGATGGTGTGTTCAACGAAAGTGAAGTATATAATTGCACTTCGGTCGCTATATCCGCTGAGACTGACGGAAGTATAAATATCACATTGCCGGACGGAACGATAAAAAATACTCTAATCGATGGAAAAAATATTTTCACTGTTTATCCTAAGAGCGGATTTTTAAAAATAAACGGTTCAAGTTATCGCGGATCTGCGATGTTTTTGAATTTCGGCGGCAAGTCACTTACCGTTATAAATTATCTCGGACTTGAGGAATATCTTTACGGAGTGATAAGCAGCGAAATGCCTTCGTCGTGGAATATAGAGGCATTAAAAGCGCAAGCGGTATGTGCCAGAAGCTTTGCTGTTACAAATTGGTCGAAGCATGCTTCGTACGGATTTAATGTATGCAAAACCACTAATTGTCAGGTGTACGGAGGTATTTCTGCCGAAACGCAATCCTCCGTACGTGCCGCAGATGAAACGGCCGGGAAGGTTTTGATGTATGACGGAGCTGTCGCACAGACACTTTTTTTCTCGACAAGCGGGGGATATACCGCTGATGTGAAAAATGTATGGGGCTCATCAGTGCCGTATCTGTGCGGTGTTGAGGATCCCTATGAAAATCCGTCTGAGGCATCCAGGCACACTTGGACGGCGACACTATCTACAGCAGATATCAAAACGTCACTTTCGTCGATAGGTGTCGATATAGGCGATATAATCGGTATTGCTGCCGAAATTGATGATACAACTCATGTATATAAGCTGGACATAAACGGAACCGACGGTAGTTATACGCTGAAAAATCAATCTGTATGCTCTGTGTTTGCTTCCTTCGGAGTTCAAAGCCAAAAATATACCATTACACCATATGGTGGTGATGTGGAAGCTTTTTATGCAGTATCTGCCGACAAAACAGAAAGAATAGACAAATTCAATGTCATAACTTCTGACGGCAAAATCGCAGCCGTGCAAATGCCGTCTGCGCTTATGGCAGCATCCGGATTGTACGTGCCCGACAGCGGAACACCCGAAGGATATATTTTTAACGGCGGCGGCTGGGGACACGGTGTCGGAATGAGCCAGTACGGTGCCAAGGGCATGGCTGACAACGGATATACCTATGACAAAATTTTGTACCACTATTACCCAGGTACATACTTAGAATAGAGGGATTTTTTAAATTGAAAACAAGTGATTTTTATTATGAATTACCAAAGGAGCTTATAGCTCAGACACCGCTTGCCGATCGCTCGTCGTCACGTCTGCTGGTGGTAAATAAAAACAGCGGTGAGCTTTCACATGGACATTTTACGGATATTGTAAATTATTTAAATCCGGGTGATTGCTTGGTTTTAAATGACACCCGTGTAATTCCCGCAAGACTGCACGGTGTAAAGGAAGGCACAGGCGGAAAAATAGAATTTCTCCTTCTGAACCGCAAATCGCGTGACGAATGGGAGGTTATATTAAAGCCGGGTAAAAAGGCAAAGCCCGGTGCGGTATTCACATTTGGCGACGGTATATTAAAGGCTGAAATTTTGGGAACCGTAAATGATGGGAATAGGATAGTCCGCTTTATATATGACGGGTTATTTGAAAATATTCTTGACAAGCTGGGCGAAATGCCACTTCCGCCGTACATAACGGCGCGGCTTGAGGATAGGGAACGCTATCAAACCGTGTATTCAAAAAATGAGGGAAGTGCCGCAGCACCTACCGCAGGACTTCATTTTACACCGGAGCTGCTTGCGAAAATAGCCGATATGGGCGTTAAAATTGCGTATGTGACTTTACATGTCGGATTGGGAACCTTTCGTCCTGTAAAGGTCGATGACGTAGAGAATCATAAAATGCATTCCGAGTTTTATGTAATAGATGAGAATACTGCAGACGTCATAAATCAAACAAAAAAAAGTGGCGGAAGAGTAATATCTGTGGGAACGACTTCAACACGTGTTATGGAAACTGTGGCTGATGAAAATGGTTTCGTTGAGGCACGGAGCGGCTGGACGGATATATTTATTTATCCGCCGTATAAGTTTAAATGCGTTGATGCGCTTATTACGAATTTTCACCTTCCGGAATCTACGCTGCTTATGCTGGTAAGTTCATTTGCCGGTAAGGAAAATATAATGCATGCTTATAATGAAGCTGTAAAGGAGAAATATAGATTTTTCAGCTTTGGAGATGCTATGTTTATTTGCTGATTACTTATAATGTGAATTACTTGATATTGCTGACATAAAAATAGAAATGTGAGGAACTGCAATGTTTAAACTTATAAAAAAAGAGGGGCGTGCACGCCGAGGGGAATTTTCAACGGTTCACGGTACGATACAGACCCCTGTATTTATGAATGTAGGAACTGCCGCTGCGATAAAGGGTGCGGTATCATCTATGGATTTAAAGGATATAGGATGTCAGGTGGAGCTGTCGAATACTTATCATCTGCATGTACGTCCCGGTGACAAGCTGATTAAGGAAATGGGCGGTCTGCATAAGTTCATGAATTGGGACAGACCTATACTTACAGACAGCGGCGGATTTCAGGTGTTTTCACTTGCCAAGCTCCGCAGGATAAAGGAAGAAGGCGTGTATTTTAATTCTCATGTGGATGGCAGAAAAATTTTTATGGGTCCCGAGGAAAGTATGCAGATTCAGTCAAACCTTGGTTCTACGATTGCCATGGCATTTGATGAGTGTGTAGCCCTTCCAGCGGAATACAAATATGCCAAGCAGTCCCATGAGCGAACCATCCGCTGGCTTGAAAGGTGTAAGGCTGAGATGAAGCATCTTAATTCTCTGAGCGATACAGTGAATCCGAATCAGTTGCTTTTCGGTATAAATCAAGGTGCTACGTTTGATGATTTGCGTATTGAGAATATGAAACAGATAGCTAAGCTGGATTTGGACGGCTATGCCATAGGCGGACTTGCAGTCGGAGAAACAACGGAGGAAATGTATCATATATTGGATGTCACCTTGCCGTTTGCTCCCGAAAATAAGCCGCGCTATCTTATGGGAGTCGGCACACCTCTTAATATTTTGGAGGCTGTAGACCGAGGTGTCGATTTCTTTGACTGTGTAATGCCGAGCAGAAATGCACGACACTGTAATCTTTTTACAAATTATGGGTATATTAATTTAAAAAACGAAAAATATGAGAAAGACCCACTGCCTATTGAGCCCGGATGTCAGTGTCCCGCATGCAAGAATTATTCCAGAGCGTACATAAGGCATTTGTTCAAGGCAAAGGAAATGCTTGCGATGCGTCTTTGTGTTTTGCACAATCTGTATTTTTACAATAAGCTTACCGCAGATATACGAAAGGCTCTGGATGAGGGAAGGTATGCTGAATTTAAAAAGGAAAAATGCGAAATTTTGCTGAAGCGTATTTGAGTAGAAATTAAAATAATGCAATGGACGTGATAAAATGAGTTTTAAAAAGAAAACAGAAAATTTTTGGTATTATTATAAATGGCATACAATTATAGGGATTTTGGCACTGGTTCTAATAGCGTATGCAATTAAAAGCTCTGTCGGTAGCAAGGAAAATGACCTTTTTATGGTGTACGTGTCCGATAAAGGCGTAAATCCTGCTTCCTGCGATATGCTCGAAACGGATTTTAAGGATAGTGACATATTAAAGGATGTGAACGGAGACGGTGAGAAGGTCTTTTATCTTGACAACATGGTGGTGTCCATGGATGGGACAAACAACGATATGGCTCTACTGCAGAAGCTTCAGGTGTATATGATGGCAGGAGAGCAGTCACTTATGTTGGTACATAAGTATATACCTGAGGATTACGACGGTGCGTTTGAGGATATATCGGCTTTTGCATCGGAGGACGATGTCACATACACCGGTGCCGAGGGCAAGATAACCGCTATCAGCGTGGAGGGTAACAGCTATCTTGAAAGCCTGGGATTTAATACCGATAACCTGTACATTGCCCTGCATGCACGCACCGAAAAACAGGAAAAAAATCATGTACGTGACGGCGAATATAAAAATGCACGGAGGGCTTTGAAATATATACTGGATAATAAGTAAGTTCTGTTATATAAGATAACGAAGTGAAATCAGTATGTTCATCGATGAGGAATAATCCAAGCTAATAAAATTTTTGTAATGATTTAGCTTTGCTTTATTCTTCATCGGTCGAATACGGATTGTTTGCATTAATGCTTGTTTGTGCGAGAGTGAGAATTTTCATAGTATATGAAAAAGCTTTACGGTTCATATGCCATAAACTAGTATTTCTAAAAAAATCTAAAAATTTCCTTAAAAAGTATTGACTATTTAAAGATAGTTTGGTATAATAATTAAGTCGGTCTGAGTGGTTATGGAGATGTATCGAAGTGGTCATAACGAGCACGATTGGAAATCGTGTTGCCGTGATGAGCGGCACGTGGGTTCAAATCCCACCATCTCCGCCAATTAC
>CAYRGA010000114.1:0-5546 GCA_964423705.1 uncultured Oscillospiraceae bacterium | reverse complement strand
GGATAAGCGATGTTGATGATTTGATAAAAGAGCTTGAACGTTTGGATAACATAATAAAAAATGAAAACGAAGTCAAAAAAATCATTATATCCGAGCTTAAAGATATAATGAAAAAATACGGCTGTGAAAGACGAACTGCTATCATAGATGAGAGCGAAACCGAAGAATTTAACTATACCGAAACGGTTGAGGATTATAATTTGAAGGTATTTTTAACTTCAAATAATTATTTAAAAAAAATATCGCATGTTTCGTTGCGCTCCAGCGGTGCTCAGAAAATGAAAGAGGGCGCTGAGATGATTTGCGAATGGGATGCTACGAATTTGAGCGATTTGGTGCTTATAAGCAATAAGTGCAATGCGTATAAGCTTAAGCTGTACGACGTGGCGGACTGCAAAGCAAGCGAATGGGGACACTATCTGCCGAATATAATTGAAATGGAACCGGAGGAACAGATAATCTATATCATACCTGCGACAGATTATATGGGTAATGTATTGTATACCTTTGAAAACGGCAGAGTGGCAAAGGTTGATTTCAAAAGCTATGAAACCAAAACAAACCGTCGTAAGCTTATCAATGCGTATTGTGGAAAATTTGCACTTGTGGACGTGAAGTACCTTTCCGAGGATGCTGATATAGCGTTGTATACAAATCTTGACAAAGTTGTCGTGTTCAATACCTCGGTTCTTCAGGCTAAAGCGACACGTGATACGCAGGGTGTAATAGTTATGAATCTCAAAAAGAAGAGCACACTGAAAAAGGCACTTCTTCTGAGCGAAGCTAAGCTGAATAATCCTGATTATTACAGAGCGAGGAACATTCCGGCAGCGGGTTATTATCTCAAGGATGAGGATAACGATGAAAGTGAACAGACATCGCTGTTCTGATTAACTTTATGCTGCTGAAAGGATTTGAGTTTGAGAAAATAACATTGATTAAAATATTTTGATGAAAAGTCGGATGGTACTGCGTGTATCGACCGGCTTTTTGTGTGATATTCGTTGGAAAGTAACAAAACAATATGCATTATACTTATTAAATAACCAATGTTTTTGTGCATTTTTAACGAAATTTGCTTTTTGAACCAAAAAAACGTGATTTTATTCAAAAAAAGCTTGCAAAATTTGTGGTTTTATTATAAAATATCAAAGTGTGGCATGACATACGATGATGTGGGAGGTTACCAACCGTGCTTGTTTGCGGTTAATTTCCACGGAGAATGTCCGAATCATGAATTCGGGCG
Organism: uncultured Oscillospiraceae bacterium; assembly: GCA_964423705.1. GTDB lineage: Bacteria > Bacillota > Clostridia > UMGS1810 > UMGS1810 > CAKSIN01. The sequence continues at coordinate 4,300 of CAYRGA010000114.1, read as the reverse complement.
GCACAGTCACTGTAATAGGTGTATTATGCCCCGGACGCGACAGCTGCCGGGATTTATAATACATTGAGCACGACACACCCGGCTGGGTGTATGCGTTTTCATGACTGCCGGAATGGCACCAAAATACAATTATGTAAGGAGGGTACTATCATGGCTAAAAGTCAGAAAATCAGAATTAAGCTTAAGGCTTATGACCACCAGTTGATCGACCAGTCGGCACAGAAAATTGTCGAAACTGCAGAGAGAACAGGTGCAAAGGTAGCAGGTCCTATTCCGCTCCCGACAAAAAAAGAGGTTATCACCATTTTGAGAGCGGTTCACAAGTATAAGGATTCCCGTGAGCAGTTTGAAATGAGAACTCACAAAAGACTTATCGATATACTTGAGCCTACGCCTAAGACAATCGACAGCTTGCTCAAAATATCACTGCCTGCCGGCGTTGATATCGAGATAAAACAGCTGTAATTGAAGACGCGGCATGTTGCTGCGCAGCTGCACATATGTGTGCGGCAGGTCATGTTGAGGCACCTTAGCTTCAACCAATAACCATAATAGGAGGAATACTTAAAATGCAAAAAGCAATTTTAGGAAAGAAAATCGGAATGACTCAGATTTTTACAGAAGACGGTCTTGTTATACCGGTAACGGTTATAGAAGCCGGTCCTGTTTCGGTCGTTCAGAAGAAAACGGTTGAAAATGACGGCTACACAGCTATTCAGGTTGGCTTTGCGGACGTTAAGGACAAGAAGCTTAACAAGCCGGAAAAGGGACATCTTGCAAAAGCGGGAGTTGCTAACAAGAAGTACCTTAAAGAATTCAGACTTGATGATGATTCTGCGTATAACGTAGGTGACGAAATCAAAGTTGATATTTTCGCTGAAGGCGATAAGATTGACGTTACAGGCATAAGCAAAGGTCACGGATACGCAGGTACCGTAAAAAGATGGGGTACACACAGAGGTCCTATGACTCACGGTTCCGGTTATCACAGAGGCGTTGGTTCCATGGGTGCTTGCTCGACGCCGTCCAGGGTAATGAAAAATAAGAGACTTCCCGGACACATGGGTGTTGATCAGGTTACGGTTCAGAATTTGGATGTTGTTAAGGTAGATGCAGAAAAGAACATTATCCTTGTAAAGGGTGCTGTTCCGGGTCCTAAGGGCGGAATTCTGACTATCAAAAACAGCGTTAAAGCGTAAGATACTTAGAAAGGAGGACTAACAATGCCTAAAGTAGCTTTATATAATATGGAAGGAAACCAGGTCGGAGATATCGAACTCAGCGAAAAAGTTTTCGGTCAGGAAGTAAACACCAGCGTGCTTCACGATGTTGTTAAAAATTACTTGGCTAATCAAAGACAGGGTACACAGAGCACTAAGACACGTTCCGAAGTTCGCGGCGGCGGTATCAAACCGTGGAGACAGAAGGGAACAGGTCGTGCAAGACAGGGTAGCATAAGAGCTACACAGTGGATCAAGGGCGGTATCGCATTAGGTCCGAAACCGAGAGATTACAGATACACTTTGAACAAGAAGGTAAGAAAGCTTGCTATGGTATCCGCTCTCAGCGCAAAAGTAAAGGACAACGAATTTATAGTTGTTGATGACATTACTTTAGATGAAATCAAAACCAAAAAGGTTAGCGAAATGCTGAAGAATTTGAATGTTAATTCAAAAGCATTAATCGTTACCAACGAGAAAAATGACAATGTTGTTAAGTCGGCAAATAATATATCGGGTGTTGCTACCACATTTATGGGAAGCCTTAACACATACGATGTGTTGAAATACGATGTAATGATTATTACAAAGGATGCCGTATCAAAAATTGAGGAGGTGTACGCATAATGAATAAATATGATATCATTATAAAACCGATCATCTCTGAAAAGAGCATGGATCAGACCGCAGACCGTAAGTACACCTTTAAGGTAGCTATCGGCGCTAACAAAATCGAAATAAAAAAAGCCGTTGAGGATATCTTCGGCGTTAAGGTTGAAAAGGTTACTACAACCAGAGTTCTCGGAAAAGTTAAGAGAATGGGTGCTAACTCCGGAAAAAGACCCGACTGGAAAAAGGCAGTTGTTAAATTGACGGCAGACAGCAAGACCATTGAGTTCTTTGACGGAATGGCTTAATTTTACGAAACAGGTTAAAAATTGATTAAGGAGTGAAAAGGAAATGGCAATTAAGAAATATAATCCTACATCTCCCGCTCGCAGATTCATGACTGTTTCAACCTTTGAAGAGCTTTCTAAGGTTGCACCGGAGAAATCATTGCTGGAACCCAAAAAGAAAAATTCCGGCAGAAATTCTTACGGAAGAATAACAGTTCGTCACAGAGGCGGCGGAAACAGAAACAAATACAGAATTATAGATTTCAAAAGATCTAAGGACGGCATGAATGCCAATGTTATGACAATCGAGTACGATCCGAACAGAACCGCAAATATTGCACTTATTCAGTATGAGGACGGTACAAAGAGTTATATCATTGCTCCGAATGAGCTTAAAGTCGGTGACGTTGTACGCTCAGGCTCGGATGCCGATATTAAGCCGGGTAATGCACTTAAGATTGCCGATATTCCGGTAGGTACAATGATTCATAATGTTGAATTATTCCCCGGAAGAGGCGCTCAGATGGTTAGAGCAGCCGGCAATGCAGCTCAGCTTATGGCAAAAGAAGGCGATTATGCTCAGGTAAGACTTCCCTCCGGCGAAGTAAGAATGGTAAGCCTTGAATGCAGAGCTACAATAGGACAGGTTGGAAATATTGAACACAGCAATATTTCTATCGGTAAAGCAGGTAGAAAAAGACATATGGGTTGGAGACCTACAGTACGTGGTGTCGTTATGAACCCGTGCGACCATCCTCATGGTGGTGGTGAAGGTAAGTCACCTGTCGGTATGCCCGGACCTGTTACTCCTTGGGGTAAACCTACATTGGGTTACAAGACTCGCAAGAAGAAAAAACAGAGCAGCAAGTATATCGTTAAGAGAAGAAACGGAAGATAGTTTCTTGATACTAATAAAGACCATATATTCGGGAGGAGGTTTAGTCAATGGGAAGATCGGTTAAAAAAGGACCTTTTGTTGATGAAAAACTTTTAAAGAAAATTATTGACATGAACAATGCCGGTGAAAAGATCGTTATCAAGACCTGGTCAAGGGCATCTACAATATTTCCTGAGATGGTTGGCCATACAATCGCAGTACATGACGGAAGAAAACATGTTCCGGTATATGTAAGTGAAGATATGGTTGGTCATAAGTTGGGAGAATTTGCACCTACAAGAACATTCAAGGGTCATGCGGGCGCAAAGACAACCGGAGTACGATAATAATAAAACTTATAAATCATAAAATCCGGAAAGGAGGATTTACGCATGGAAGAAGCAATCGTTGCAAAGGAAGCAAGAGCTAAAGTAAGCTATGCTCGTATTTCTTCAAGAAAAGTTAAAACTGTTATAGATTTAATCAGAAATAAAAATGTTGGTGAGGCTCTCGCTATATTGAAGTTTACACCCAAAGCGGCATCGCCGATAGTTGAAAAGTTGGTTAATTCCGCAATCGCAAACGCTGAAAACAACCACGGAATGGATGTTGAAAAGCTGTATGTTGCAGAAATTTTTGCCAACCAGGGACCTACACTCAAGAGGGTTATGCCAAGAGCGCAGGGAAGGGCTTTTAGAATCAGAAAGAGAACAAGCCATATCACTGTAGTTCTTAAAGAAAGAGATTAATGTAAAGGAGGAACGAACCTTGGGTCAGAAAGTACATCCGCATGGATTAAGAGTAGGCGTTATCAAGGATTGGGATTCCAAGTGGTACGCTGATAAGAAAAATTTTGGTGATAATCTCGTAGAAGATTACAATATAAGAAAATTTCTTAAAAAATCTCTTTTCTCAGCCGGTATAGCAAAGATAGAGATTGAAAGAAATGATGATAAGGTAAGAATTCATATTCATACCGCAAAACCGGGCGTTTTGATTGGTAAGCAGGGCGCTGAAAAAGATAAAATCAAAGCAAGCGTTGAAAAGCTCATCGGTAAAAATGTTATAATCGATGTTGTTGAAGTTAGAAACGCTGAAGTTAATGCTCAGCTCGCAGCTGAAAACATCGCATCTCAGCTTGAAAGAAGAATTTCCTTCAGACGTGCTATGAAGCAGGTTATGCAGAGAGCAATGAAGATGGGTGCTAAGGGTATTAAAACTACATGCTCCGGTCGTTTGGGCGGTGCTGAAATTGCCAGAAGCGAACATTACCATGAAGGTACAATTCCGCTTCAGACATTGAGAGC
>CAYRGA010000113.1:0-5562 GCA_964423705.1 uncultured Oscillospiraceae bacterium | reverse complement strand
TATGGGTCCGAACGTTGCCGGAGTTATAGGCTCGGCAATTGCCGCAGGTGCTCTTATAGCAATGCTTGCTAAATAATAGGAGGCTAGAATATGTCAAAATTATACATTACAGATACCATTCTTCGTGATGCGCACCAGTCGCAGGCAAAGACACGCATGAAAATCGAAGATATGATTCCCGCACTTGAAACTCTTGACAGTATCGGTTACTGGTCGCTGGAGTGCTGGGGCGGTGCTACCTTCGATGCATGCATGAGATTTTTGAATGAAGACCCTTGGGAAAGACTTCGTACACTTAAAAAGCACATGCCGAACACTAAGCTTCAGATGCTTTTCCGCGGACAAAATATCTTAGGTTACAAGCACTATGCAGACGATGTTGTTGAAGCTTTCTGTAAGAAGTCAATCGAAAACGGAATCGACGTTGTAAGAGTGTTCGACGCGTTGAACGACCCCAGAAACCTGGAAGCTGCTATTAAATTCGTTAAGCATTACGGCGGTTTGTGCGAAGCGGCAATCAGCTATACCACAAGTCCGGTTCACAATGAGGACTACTTCGTTAAGCTGGCATGCACACTTGAAAAAATGGGTGCTGACACCATCTGCATTAAGGATATGGCAAACCTCTTGCTTCCTTACGATGCATACAAGCTTGTTAAAAAGCTTAAAGAAAATGTCAGTGTTCCGATTCATCTTCATACACACAATACTGCCGGTACGGGTGATATGACGAACCTTATGGCAGTGAAAGCGGGAGTTGACATAGTTGACTGTGCACTTTCTCCGCTTGCAAACGGCACAAGTAACCCTGCAACCGAGGCTCTTGTAGCCACACTTCAGGGTACCGACAGAGATACCGGTCTTGACCTTAATAAGCTCAATAAGGCTGCGGCTCATTTCAGAAAAGTGGCTGATGACTTAAAGGCAAGAGGTGACCTCGATCCGAAGGTACTTAATGTGGATGCAAACACTCTGCTCTATCAAGTACCGGGCGGAATGCTTTCAAACCTTATGGGACAGCTCAAGGACAACAACGCTGAAGATAAGCTTTATGAAGTCCTTGCTGAGGTTCCGCGCGTAAGAAAAGATTTCGGATATCCTCCGCTCGTTACACCTACAAGCCAGATTGTCGGAACTCAGGCAGTTTTGAATGTGCTTTCCGGTGAAAGATATAAGATGATAACGAAAGAATCAAAAGGTCTTTTAAAGGGCGAATACGGTAATCTTCCCGGTGAAGTTAATGAAGAAATCCGCAAAAAAGCTATCGGCAACGAGGAAGTTATCACCTGTCGTCCTGCAGACCTCTTAGAGCCGGAGCTCGAAAAGTACAAGGAAGAAACAAAAGGAATAGCAAAATCCGAGGAAGATGTGCTTTCGTATGCATTGTTCCCGCAGGTAGCAAAAAAATTCTTTGACGAAAGAGATAAAACACCTGAGGACAAGGCAAAGGAAGATGACGGAAAAGTAAGAACCTTATACGTGCAGGATTTATCCTGATTAGGGATACTGCATCCGCGCTTGCAAAGTCGGATTTTGCGTGTGAAATCACATATTTCTACAGTATGCGGCGGAGGAAATCCCTCCGTCGTATTTTAAATTTAATTACGCTGAATGGAGAAATACATATGTCTGATTATATTATAAGAGCTGTGACGGAGGACGGAAGCATTAGAGCCTTTGCATGCCAAACCAAAGATACGGTAAATGCCGCATTTGAGCACCACCAAACATCTCCGGTGGCCACAGCGGCACTGGGAAGGCTTTTGACTGCATCGGCAATGATGGGTGCGATGCTGAAGGGTGAAAATGATGTTATAACGCTTCAACTCACGGGAAACGGTCCCATAGGGCGAGTCGTGGCTGTTTCCGACAGCAGCAGCCGCGTAAAGGGTTATGCGGCAAATCCGCTTGTTGACATCCCACTTAATTCAGCCGGTAAACTGGATGTGGGCAGCGCAGTAGGCACAGACGGCTTTTTGACTGTAATAACCGATATAGGTTTAAAAGAACCGTACATAGGAAAGATTCCGCTTGTTTCGGGAGAAATTGGAGACGATTTAACCAAATATTTTGCCGTTTCTGAGCAGGTGCCTTCTGCAGTCGGCCTGGGAGTGCTGGTAGATACGGATTACACGATAAAGGAAGCCGGCGGCTTCATAATTCAAGTAATGCCCGAGGCTACAGAAGAAGATATCACTTTGATTGAGGAAAACTTAAAAAATGTCACCTCTGTTACAGCACTTTTTGAAGATGGCAAAACGCCGGAGGATATTTTAAGTTTGCTCCTTGACGGAAAGGAATATCATCTGACTGATAAAACCGATACCTGCTACCGCTGCGATTGCACAAGGGAACGTGTTGAAAAGGCCCTGGTGGCGATAGGCAAGGATGAGCTTGCGGATATAATAGAAAATGACGGAAAGGCAGAGTTGTCTTGCCATTTTTGCAGCAAAAAATATAATTTTACCAAAGAAGAGCTTGAAACACTATATAACGAAATGATAAATAAAGACAATTAATAAGGAGCATACCAATGATAAAAGCATGTTTATTTGATTTGGACGGAACACTTTTGGATACAATAAGCACCATATCATATTACGGAAATCTTGCGCTTGAAAAATTCGGAATCGAATCAATCGAAACCGATGAATATAAATATTTTGTGGGAAACGGTGCAAAGCTTCTGGTAGAGAGAATGTTAAATTTTCGCAATGCATATACCGAAGAAATGTTTGATAAGGTGTTTGAATATTACAACGAACAGTATAACGCTGATGTTAAGCGTTATACCGCGCCGTATGACGGAATAGAGGATTTAATTTCCGAGCTTAAATCACAGGGGATATTAACCGCAGTTATATCAAACAAGCCGGATTATGCCGCTTGCGAAGCTGTGAAAATGTTTTTTAAAGACGGTTCGTTTGACATCGTTCACGGTCAGAGAGAGGGAATTAAGATTAAGCCCGACCCTGAGGGTGCCGTTGATATTTTGGAAACGCTTGATGTAAAACCCGAAGAAACGGTTTACGTGGGTGATACGTGGATTGACATGCAAACCGGAAAAAGCCTTGGAGCGCATACTGTGGGCGTGTTGTGGGGATTTAGGAAATATGACGAACTAAACACTCATGGTGCAGACATAATTATAAGCGAGCCCAAAGAAATTCTTGCATACATAAAAGAGCTTAATGAAAAATAATGTTACTTCATGCTTGAGGAGATGAGCGGAATGATTAAAGATGCGAATTGGATAAAGGCGAAAAAAGATTTTAATGGGGTATGCCCGGCGTTTTTCAAGAAAGTTGTCGTTGACAAAAGTATTGACAAATGCGAAATAGAAGTTACGGCAACCGGTGTGTATGAGGTATATGTAAACGAAAAAAGAGTGAGCGATTATGTGCTGGCACCGGGCTGGACGAACTACGAAAAACGCCTGCAATACCAGAAATATGACATAACCGACTATGTTAAAAACGGTGAAAATCTAATAGAAATCACTGTTGGCAATGGTTGGTATTTAAGCAGAATAAGCCAAAAAAAATTAAAAAACATGGATATTTCGTCGCCGCGCATGATAGCTGCTGTTGAAATTAAATATTCAAGCAAAGAAAAGGAATATGTTTATTCCGATGAGGATTGGTCTGTTAAGCAGAGCAAGATTTTGTTTTCGGACATATATGACGGCGAGGTTTATGATGCGGAGTTTGAGGGCATGGTTTGTACAGCCGAAACAGTTTCTGCCGATAAAGATGTATTGATACCTCAAGAGGGCGAAATCATCTGTGAGCAAGACAGATTGGCTCCGACGGCTGAGCTTATTACCCCCAAAGGCGAATGGGTGATTGACTTCGGACAGGAAATTACCGGCTATGTGGAGTTTTGCGCAAAAGCAAGTAAGGGCGAGGAGGTGTCGCTTTCGTTTGCGGAAGTGCTGGATAAAGACGGAAATTTCTATAACGAAAACTACAGAAGCGCCAAATGCATCTACAATTACAAATGCACAGACGGTATGCAGACTTATAAAACTCATACCACGTTTTACGGGTTTAGGTATATTCGTGTGGATAAATCGCCGAAAAACATTACCAAAGATGCGTTTACGGCAATAGTCGTGGGCTCGGATATCAAAAAAACAGGAACCTTGAAAACCGATAATGCCCTTGCAGACAGATTGTTCAGAAATATCGAATGGGGTCAGAGAGGCAATTTTCTGGATATTCCCACGGATTGTCCTCAGCGTGATGAACGCCTCGGCTGGACAGGTGATGCGCAAGTTTTTGTAAAAACCGCAGCATATCAATATGATGTGAAACGTTTTTTTGAAAAATGGCTCAATGACATGGCATCTGAGCAGAGAAATGACGGACTTGTTCAAAAAACAATTCCGGATGTTTATATGACGGCGCATTTAGATAACACTTCGCCTGCTTGGGGCGATGCGGCAGTTATTTGTCCGTGGATAATTTACGAAATGTACGGCGACAAAAGCACCTTGGAAAAATATTTCCCCATGATGGAAAAGTGGGTAGAATATGTGGAAAGTGTCACCGCTGAAGAAAACCTGTGGATAGGCTTTGAAAACGCATACGGTGATTGGCTCGGACTTGATGCTCCTTCGGGGTCGTATGTCGGTTCGAGTGACAAGGATTTTGTAGCCAGTGCATATTATGTGCATGTGTTAAACTTGATGAAAAAAGCCGCACACGAGATAAAATCTCCTAAATATGAAATGTATAAATCAAAGTATGATGCAGGCAGAAAGGCGTTTATGAAGCGTTTTCCGACGTGCCGAACGCAGACGGAATATGCTCTCGTGCTCAGGTTTAATCTTACGGATAATAAAGCCGAATTTGCTGAAAAATTGGCGGATATGATTCATAAAAACGGAGATTGCTTGACAACCGGTTTTGCCGGCACGCCGCATTTGCTGTTTGCTTTGAGCGAAAACGGTCAGCTTGACACTGCCTATAAGCTTTTGCTGCAAACCAAATACCCATCGTGGCTGTTTTCGGTAAACAGCGGAGCAACCACCGTTTGGGAGCACTGGGATGGTATTCGTGAAGACGGAAGCTTTTGGAGTACGGATATGAATTCGTTTAATCATTATGCCTATGGCTCTGTGGCAGAGTGGGTTTATGCGGTTGCCGCAGGTATTCAAATCGACGAAAAAGGCATAGAGATACGTCCGCACCCAAATGCCGAGCTTGGAAATCTCTCTGCCGAGTTTATGTCAAGGTATGGCAGGGTGTATACAAGTTGGAGATATGAAGATGGCGTTGCGGTAATTGATGTGGAAATTCCCGTATCATGCACAATCGTTATTGACGGCGTGTCAACAAGTTATGAAAAAGGTAAATATAATTTTGTATGTAAAAATACAAAACGTTAAAAACCTGCTAAATATCAAATGATTTCATTAACTGCTTTTTACCTTTTATACTTGACATATATTTTTATAAAAGGTATAATTATACTGAAACAGAAAATATTAATTATCGTAAATTCTTACAATAGGAGGAAGTATAAATTATGTTAGTATCAGCAAAAGAAATGCTTTTA
>CAYRGA010000112.1:0-5718 GCA_964423705.1 uncultured Oscillospiraceae bacterium | reverse complement strand
TAATATGTGCTGCACGGTAAACAACGCCTTATTATTCAGCATCCGATGAAGTCATGGACACGATATCCTCGGTTATGGCCTTGAAAATATTTGTACACAGTGCTGTTTGAACAGCCTGCATGGGCATGTGCTCATCGGCGGTATCATCGGCGGTGATGCTTGCTTCAAGGGAAGATATTTTATCGGCAATAAAGGCAAAGGTCTCCTCTTGCTTTTTTACGAAAGCCTCGTACATGTTTTTTATGTCGCTTTCATTGTCGAAAAGCGGTATGATTTTTTGAATTACGGGAATATTATGAGCCTGCTTTAATGAGCATATCATAATTAAATATGCCAGATGAATCTTTGAGTATTTCTTTTTCTGTGGAGCGGGCATCACTTTAAGCTTGACGTAGTTGTTAATCATTGGCGGGGTTATGCTGAATCCGGTTGCACCGTTTTCCGCTACAAATATTTTCAGATACTCATTCATGAGTACGGTTACCTGGTCCATGTACAAGTCGAACGACGGGAGTGCATCCCATGACGGCAGACGGTAATTTTCCAGAATTTTTCTCCAGTTTTCTATGCTGTCGTTTAGTTTTTGCTTATCATAATTCATATCATTATCTCCGATTTAAAAATGAATTTTTGATTGCTTCCGTATTTGAAAAAATTTTAATCAATACCGATGCCGAAGCTATTCCGACAACCGCCTGTATGGAATTTAGCGGTATAGCGAGTGCGGCACTTTCGTAATTATATATTATGCTTTCAAATCCGAAATAACCGAATATCATTATCAGCTCCGCAATTATTCCGGCGAGGATGAGCCGAACACTGCTTTTGGCGGGAAAACGGTATATAAAGGAGGCTACAAGTGCCATCAATGCCTTTATTACAAAGGTGACCGGCGCATATGCGGTATATGAGAGCATAATGTCGGCAAAGGCACTTCCAATTCCGGCGGCGACGGTTCCGTACACAGGACCGAGCATAAAGCCGGAAAGCAGCACTATGCAGTCGCCCGGGTTTATATAGCCTTGGGTTATCGCGATGGGGATGTGTATAACCATGGTTGCTACACATGCAAGTGCCGCAAAGAGGGCAGTGTAAATAATCGACTTCGTTTTTGAATGATTCATTACGATAACCTCCTTGAGTTCGTTAAGATGCTGCTATGCGGCAGCGGTGTCGTTTTTGTATAAAATTTTTAAAATTATCGGCGTGAGTACCGAGGAACATATGATAAGAAGTATGACGGGCGTAAAGTACACCGGCTCCATAAGTCCCACAGAAAGACCTTTTTGTGCTACTATCAGAGCTACCTCACCTCGCGTCATCATTCCGACGCCTACCTTAAGTGAGTCCTTCGGGGAGAAACCGGCTATTTTCGCCATAAGGCCGCATCCGATTATCTTTGAAATCAAAGCAACCGCAACAAAGGCAAGTGAGAACAGCATAATAGCTCCGGTGACACCGGCAATCTCGGTTTTTATTCCGATACTTGCGAAGAATATCGGTCCGAAGAGCATGTATGAGTTTATGTTCATTTTTCGCTCTATGTATTGAGCATCGTGGATGTTGCATAATATAACTCCGGCTACAAATGCTCCTGTTATGTCGGCAACGCCGAAGAATTTCTCGGAAATATATGACAATATCATACAAAAAGCAAGACTGAGTATCGGTATTCTCTGGGTATGCATGTATGCTTTGTCGAGCTTTTTGAATATTTTGTATACGAAGAAGCCGCCGATACCGGAAAACACGAAGAACATAAGACTCTTTATCACCACTTGTAGGGCACCTACCTCGGCTTTTCCGCTTCCGGTTCCTATGACGATGGTAAGTACGATGATGCCGATAACATCATCTATAATAGCTGCACTTACAATGGTGGTTCCGAGGGGGGTTTTCAGTTTTCCCAGCTCAGCAAGTGTTTTAACGGTTATACTTACGCTTGTGGCGGTTAAGACAACACCTATAAAAACAGCTTTGTAAAAATGAGCGGTTCCCACTGCTGAAAAACCGTAAAACAGCATGTACAGAAGCGTACCCAAAACGAGCGGTACTGCGACGCCGGCACATGCGATAAGAAATGCCGTTGCGCCTGTTTTCATTAAATCCTGAAGATTTGTACCCAAGCCGGCACTGAACATCAAAAGTATAACTCCGATTTCAGCCATTTGACTTAAAAAGGCACCGGGAGCTATCAGGTGCATGCCCGGTTTGAACAAGCCCAAAACGGCTGTCGCCACAGGACCTATCAGCAGTCCCGCTATGATTTCACCTACGACCTGGGGAACATTGCACTTTCTCGCCAGTATGCCACAGAGCTTGGCGGCTACCAGTATTATTGCCAAATCGCGGAATATTAAATAATTTTGCATTATGTATCACCGAATCCTCAATATAATATTTGCAGTTAATAACTACAATTTTGCCAAGCATTATTATATCACTGACTTGTATTAAAAACAAGATTAATTTTGACAGAATTCGATGTTATAACCGTCGGCTTTAATGTACAAATTACTGAATCGCATTTTTGCGGGAAGAAGCTGCCTTATAGCATTTTGTGTACTTGACAAAAAATATGTTTTGAATTATCATTGTAATATTACAATACGGAGGAATACACATGGAATACTTATTAATCACAATTGTATGCTTTTTTGCCGGTATGGGTGCCGGCCTGGGTACGGGTTTTGCCGGAATGAGCGCGGCGGCTGTCATAACGCCGATGCTTGTGACATTTCTAAAAACAGAGCCGTATACGGCAGTCGGAATAGCACTGGCATCCGATGTACTGGCAAGTGCAGTATCGGCATATACTTACGGTAAAAACAAAAACCTAGATATAAAGAACGGCTTGTTGATGATGGTATGCGTATTGATTTTCACGGTAGTCGGAAGCTACATTTCAAGCCTCGTGCCATCATCGACTATGGGTGGTTTTTCCGTTTTCATGACTTTTTTGCTGGGTATTAAGTTCATAGTTAAGCCCGTCATGACCACGAAGGAGGCAATGAGCGACACTTCGGCAAGAAAACGCGCTTGCCGTTCGATTATATGCGGAGCGGCAGTCGGCTTTATCTGCGGCTTTGTGGGTGCGGGCGGAGGTATGATGATGCTTTTGCTGCTTACCTCGGTTTTGGGGTATGAGCTTAAAACGGCGGTTGGAACCAGCGTTTTTATAATGACCTTTACGGCTCTTACGGGTTCTGTATCGCATTTTGCTATAGGAAGTGCTCCCGATATGCAACCGCTCATATTGTGCATAGTGTTTACCCTTGCGTGGGCACGCATTGCGGCACTTATCGCCAATAAAGCCGATGCGAAAACACTTAACCGCATGGTCGGCATTATACTGGTTGTATTGGGAATCGCTGTTTTTGCCTTTTCATTGTTAAATTAGCCGAAAAAACAGTTGCTGTATTCGTCGTTTTTAACAATTTTCGGGATTTGTGCAACCAAACGCCGCTATAAAAGGTGTTATATATGAAGGGAAAATTATACAAAAGGAAGGGAAGAAAAATGAAAAAAACCATTTCGGCAGTTTTAATTCTGATGATGCTCTTTTCTGCAAGCATAACCGCAGTTGCGGAGGAGTATTCGTCCGACATGAGCGATATGCTTGCCAAGGTTAAAGAACGTATCAGCTCAACAGAGGAATATGATAAGCTTTCAAATTCAACCTACAGTGATGATTTCGGTAACACTGTGTATGAATTCAGGTGGACTAAAACCTCTGACGATGATTACAGGGTTATGCGCGCCGAGATTAACGGCGAAGGTGTTATCACCTCGTATTATGTATCCGATAATTCCGACCGTGACCGTACACCGAGTATAAAACGCCCGTCGGCAGACGATGCGCTTAAGACAGCACAAAAAGAGGTGGCATCACTTAATCCCGATATTGCTTCTAAGCTTGAAATAACTAAAACGACCGACAAAGAGAGCCTCAGAGGTACATCCTTTTCATTTGAGGTTCAAAGATATGAAAACGGAATCCCGGTTTTCGGCGACAGCGGATATGTGACGATTTCGCCTGAGGCGGATAAAATTATAAGCTTCGATTTGAACTATACCTGCGGCTTGAGATTTGATGCTCACCGGGAGGTTTTAAGCTATGATGAAGCCGTGAAAAGCTATGCCGAGAAAATAGGCATGGAGCTTTATTATTCGGCTGAATACGACAGAAACGGCGAAAAGAGCATTGCACTTGAATACAGACCGCTAATCGAAAATACATATATAGATGCTGCCGGCGATGCGGTGGAAATAAATCCAGTATATGATTACAGATATGAAAATTCAAAGGATTCGGCTACAAGCGGCGGAGGTTCATTGTCATCCGGCAGAGGAGAATTTACCGAAACGGAGTTAAACGAGCTTTCCGTCATTAACGGCTTAAAATCGGTTGAGGATATAGAAAAAATCATCCGTAAAAACAGCATTGTTAATATTACGGAGGATTACAAAACAAATTCAAAAACTCTATCAAAGGCATTCGACAGCGAAAAATATGAGTATTATTTTGAATTTGTTAAAAAGATTGATGAAAACAGGTATTGGATACGTGTGACAGCCGATGCCGCAGATGGTACGATTTTGTCGTTTTACAAAACCGAACCTGCTGAAAATATTTCCGATAAAAGTAAAAAAATCTCGTATGATACTGCGCGCCAAACAGTCGAAGCGGCACTTAGTGACCTTTCACCCGAACATTTTGGCGCAAGCGGTGACGGTGCATACCGGCTGTATGATACAAACGATAAAGCTACCGGCAGCTTTTGTTATGTTCGTTACGTAAATGATATTCCTTATTTTGAAAACAGTGCCGATGTGGCGGTTAATCTGAACACCAATGAAGTGTACAGATATTCGATAAGCTGCGATGAAGCGGAATTTCCGTCGGCGGACGGTGTCATCGAATCCGATGTCGCATCACAAAAAATGCTTGGACAAACGGATTACAGGCTTTGGTATATGCCGATATATACTGACGGTGCTGTTACAGAGGTAAGGCTTGTATATGCAAGTGATAAATACACAAAAATCATAGATGCTTTCAGCGGAAAACTGAAATATGCCGAAGATGAAAGCCTTATCGGCGATTATACCGATATAGACGGACATTATGCGGAAAATGCGATTAAAACCTTGGCAAAGTATTCGGTGGGCTTTGAAGGCGATAGCTTCAAGCCCGATGAGGCCGTTGCTCAAAAGGATTTTGTATCACTTGTAAATGCGGTGTTTACATATAATTCTTTTGTAATACTGAATGAAGAATACGATTATGCGGGCGCATACAGGAATGCCAAAAGCAAAGGAATAATAACTGACAGCGAATACGCACCGGACGCTGAAGTTTCCCGCGAGCTTGCTGCCGTTATTCTTGTAAGGGCACTTGGCTTCGAGGAGGTAGCGAAGCTGGATTCGATTTTTGTACCGATGTTTACGGATGTTAAAGAAAAATGCGGTTACTCAAGCATCCTTGGTGCCATGGGCGTCGTAAGCGGTGATGAATTCGGAAGATTCAACCCGCAGTCTGTTTTGACCCGTGCCGATGCCATGGTAATGCTGTATAATTACCTGGCAAGATAAAATATTTTCTGATTTACAAATAATCCCGAAGCTCATCTGAGCTTTGGGATTATTTTGAGTTAAAAACCTTATCCGAATCTTAACCGCACATGTGCTATACTGAAATTTGAGGTGGATTTATGA
>CAYRGA010000111.1:0-5782 GCA_964423705.1 uncultured Oscillospiraceae bacterium | reverse complement strand
GATTTTTATACGGAGAAATTATATGAATAAAATAGTTGCTTTAACGGTGCTTATTTCGCTGTCGCTGTGCGGCTGTACCGACAATCGAAAAAATGACAATGTGGTATTAATCACGAGGGAGGAAGGCTCCGGTACGCGTACCGCCTTTGCCGAAAATCTGAATATTACCGATGAAAACGGGGTTGACTTAATCAGTGATTTCGCCGAAGTTACAAACAGTACTGCCGTGATGCTGCAGTCTGTATGTGACAATCCGAATGCGGTGGGATACGTATCTCTAAGCTCTCTTTCGGATTCGGTCAAGGCGATTTCGGCAGACGGTGAGGAGATAACCGAGAAAAATGTCAAAAACGGCATGTATAAGATATCACGCAGGCTCGTAATCTGCCGTCGGCATGATGACGCGAATATACTTAACGAGGATTTTATTTCTTTTGTACAAAGTGAAGAGGGACAGAAAATTGTCGACAGTTGTGGGTTCATTTCCGTTGAAACACATGGAAAATACATCTCAAAAAATCCCTTTGGCAAGCTGGTGCTGGTCGGTTCGACTTCAGCCGCTCCCGTGGCGGAGGCTCTTTGTGAGGAATACAAAAGGGTAAATCCGAATGTAGAATTTGAAATTCAGCAGACCGGCTCCACAGCCGGTATCTCCGCTGCGGCAGATGGCATATGTGATATGGCATTGTCCTCACGAGCTCTTACGGATAATGAGAAAATACTCCTTTCGGAAACGGACATGGCTCTTGATGCTATAGCCGTTATAGTAAATAAAAAGAACAAAACAGATAATTTGTCCGTCGATGATATTCGTAAATTGTTTGAAGGGAAAATAACAAAATGGTCGGAATTAAGATAAAAAATATTAAAGAAAACGCATGGCGAATGTTCTTTTTGATGTGTGCGCTTGCTTGTGTGGCGGCTGTCGCGGCAATATGTGTTTTTATTTTTGCGAATGCCGTTCCGGTTTTCGGGAAAATAGGAATATTCAAATTTTTACTCGGTGAAAGGTGGAAGCCGTCGAATAATGAATTTGGAATTTTTCCTATGATAGCAGGCAGTATATATGTCACGGGAGGAGCGGTTTTAATAGGTGTGCCGCTCGGGATCTTCACCGCCGTTTTCATATCGATATATTGCCATGGTATTATCGCTAAATGTGTGAAATTTACAATTGACCTTTTGGCGGGGATACCGTCACTGGTATACGGTTTGTTCGGATTGACGGTCGCAGTTCCGTTGATAGGCAGCTTATTCGGCACAAGCGGAAAAGGAATATTAACTGCGTCGGTTGTTTTGGCAATTATGATTTTACCTACGGTAACGGGCATATGTGAAAGCTCTGTTTCCGCCGTTCCGAAGGGGTATATGGAGGGTTCGCTTGCGCTTGGAGCGACGAGAGAGGTAAGTGTTTTTAAGGTTGTGCTTCCTGCGGCAGCCTCCGGAGTACTGTCAGCAGCAGTTTTGGGAATCGGCAGAGCAGTAGGAGAAACTATGGCAGTTGTGATGATTGCGGGAAACAGTGCTGTAATGCCTGCCTCACTTTTGTCAAGTGTGCGTACTCTTACCGCGAATATAGTGCTGGAGATGAGCTATGCCTCAAATCTGCACAGAGAAGCATTGATAGCTACAGCGGCAGTGCTTTTTGTGTTCATAATAATAATTAATTTCTGTATAGCCGCAATGAAAAGAAATAAATTTTGAGAGGTTATAAATTATGAAGTTTTTAAAAACGTATAAGGGGAAACCGTTTTCGCTTGCTATGCTAGCATTAACGGTGCTTTCGGCGGCAATAGCCGTCGCAACTATGCTTTTTGTGGTTATATATATTTTGTACAGAGGAATACCGCATATATCTCCGAGCCTGTTTTTGCCGCATTACAATTCCAAAAATGTATCTATGCTTCCCGCTGTCGTGAATACCGCCTTAATGACAGTTTCTGCTCTTGCAGTAGCCGTCCCGACAGGTGTTTTTTCGGCTGTTTATTTAACGGAGTATGCTTCCGAAGAATCATTTTTCGTGCGGTTGGTGCGCACCGCTGCGGAAGCTCTTGCTTCCACACCGTCAATAGTATTTGGATTGTTTGGATTTTTGGTATTCGTATCAGCCTTTAAGTGGGGGTATTCATTCGCTGCCGGAGCTCTGACCTTGTCAATGATGATTTTGCCGATTGTTTTGATTGCATCGAAGGAAGCTCTTTTGTCTGTACCGAAGGCATATCGGGAAGGAAGTCTGGCACTCGGTGCCGGAAAAGTGCGCACGGTTTTTAAGGTTGTACTGCCTTCAGCGATACCCGGAATAATTTCGGGTATTATTCTTTCAACGGGACGTATCGTCGGCGAAAGTGCCGCGCTGATTTTTACCTCGGGAACAGCCGCTAAAATCCCGAAAAATCCGACAGATTCCGCGCGGACTCTTTCAGTCCACATGTATTGCCTGCTTTCGGAGGGCTTGTACACAAACGAAGCATTTGCAACGGCTGTCGTACTGCTCGGCATTGCCGCTCTTATAACTATGCTCAGATATTTGCACCGAAATGGTTTAGGATAATTGACGGATTTTAGAGAGGGAAGCTCTCAGGGGGGTAGGCGTACATAAAATCATCTTCGAAAATAGGACTGAAAACTTCAAATAAACGTTCGCTTGTTTTTGTGCTTGACAATTTGTATACTTATTGTGTATAATATAAAAGCAAATGCTTTATAGGTGAAGGCTGTACGGCATCTTGACAGCATTTGCGGCAGCTTTGACTGCTTGAAAAGCGCCAGGACTGAATACGCATATATGATATTACAGCCTATATTTTGCAGTATTCAGTTGACGAGGATGGGGTTTATCGAATTCTTCGGCGGGTGCCCCGCGGTAATCACACTACCGTTAACGATCGGCAAAGGCATAAAGTGATTTGTGCTACAAATCCGATCCGGTGTTAAAACCTAATATCTGCGACACATTTGAGCTAAAGACCGTTCAAGCTGGATTTCTGTGCCTTTCTATGGCTAAAATTCGCATGAAACGGTATAGTCTATTTGTGTGTGCAAAAAAGAAAGGAAGATTTTATTATGTGTGGAATTGTAGGTTATGTAGGTGGAAGACAGGCTTCGGGAATACTTCTCGACGGTTTGGAGAAATTGGAATACCGCGGCTATGACAGCGCAGGTATTGCGGTAAACGGCAGCAAAGGCATCAAGTGCTGCAAGGTAAAGGGCAGACTTAAAAATTTACGAGATGCCGCTCAGAATACCGACCTTGACGGTACGGTAGGTATAGGCCATACGCGTTGGGCTACTCACGGTGAGCCGTCGGATGTCAATTCACATCCGCATCTCAGCAATGATAAGAAAATCGCTGTTGTTCATAATGGCATAATCGAAAATTATCTCGAACTCAGAGATGAGCTTAAGTCAAAGGGATATGAGTTTTTATCCGAAACCGATACGGAGGTAATTCCTAATTTGGTTAGCTCTTTTTACAAGGGCGATTTGCTTGAGGCTGTAATTGAAACTACAAAGAAGCTTTCCGGAAGCTATGCCATATGCGTGCTGTGCACGGATGAACCGGATAAAATCGTAGCTGTCAGAAAAGACAGCCCCATGATTATAGGACTTAAAAAGGATGAGAAATTCGTCGCATCCGATATTCCGGCTGTTTTAAAGGAAACCAGAAACGTTTACCTCCTGGAGGATAATGAGTATGTGGTTTTGAACCGTGACAGTGCCAGAACATATACCATAGATAAAGAGGAAATTGCTCACGCTGTTTATAAGGTTACATTTGATGATAACGCTGCCGAAAAAGGTGGATATGACCACTTTATGCTGAAGGAAATTCATGAACAGCCCAAGGCTGTGAAAGATACACTGACAGGCAGAATCAGTATGGATTCGGCAGTTAATTTTGATTTACTTAAATATGAAGATATAGAAAATGTAGATAAAATATATATAGTTGCATGCGGTACCGCGTATCATGCCGGACTTGTCGGCAAAACAGCGATAGAACGTCTTTGCCGTGTGCCTGTAGAGGTTGATATTGCATCGGAATTTCGTTATCGCAACCCCATAATTACACCGAATACTTTGCTCGTCGTGATAAGTCAGTCGGGTGAAACGGCAGATACCCTTGCGGCATTGCGCCTTGCAAAGCAAAATTCCGCAAAAGTGCTTGCAGTAACTAATGTTGTGGGCAGTACGGTTTCCCGAGAAGCGGATTTTGTGTTCTATACACATGCAGGACCGGAAATTGCGGTAGCTTCGACTAAAGCGTATACAACACAGCTTATCGCGCTTTATGTGTTTGCTCTTTTCCTCGCAGAAAATAAAAATACGATAAGTGCGGAGGAACTGAATAGTTATAAAGAGGCTTTACTCGGTTTGCCCGATAAAATAACAGAGGTTCTCGAATGCGAAAAGAAGATTGAGGAAATAAGCAAAAAGCTTACAAACGAAAAGGATATATTCTTCCTTGGACGCGGACTTGATTACGCCGTTGCCATGGAAGGCTCGCTTAAGCTTAAGGAGATATCATATATACATTCCGAGCCATACGCCGGCGGTGAGCTTAAACACGGTCCCATAGCTCTGATTGAGGATGGTACAGTCGTGGTGTGCATATCCACGAGTGCAGAGCTTAAACCGAAAATGGACAGTAATATTAAGGAAGTTATAACACGTGGTGCCGATATAATAGGCATACAGACAATCGGTATGGATACGCATGGTATGAGTGAGCTATGCGAGATTCCCGCTGTGAATGAATTGTTTGCACCGGTTGCATCGGTTATTCCGCTTCAGCTTCTGGCATATTATGTGTCGGTATTGAAGGGTTGTGATGTTGATAAACCGCGTAACCTTGCAAAATCGGTTACTGTTGAATAAATTGTGATAAATAATGCCGAATAATTTGCGTTTTGTAAATTATTCGGCATTTACATATATTTCGTATTTTAAATGACCTGCTGAACATGTCAGATATGCAGCGCCACTTATGCACGACAGTTCGCATTAAATTTTTCTCCATCAAGAATGTAATTTTATTACACTATTTGTTTTTATTCCTTTTTGCAGTCATTGTTTTTAATTTTTTTGTTCCGTTTTCCCACATTTCATATAGCTTGAAGCGTATTTTAACATTTGGTTTTTTATCACTTTTAATCATTTCGTAACCATCTTTACCCAAGGTATCGATTAAAATGCTTTTCGATTCTTCACTTATACCGGTGCAAGTTTCGTCCACGAAGCATAACGGCGGAAATAATACGCACCACCAGTTTTCGCCTTTTCCGCTGCCTATTTCCACTATAAGTGCTTCGTATGTTCCTGCGGGCATGGTTATGTTTTTGTAAAGCTTTTCCGGGAAGTCGCTTTTCCCGTAATGTACACTTACAGGATAGTTGTATCCGTTTTTCTGTATTTCGTCAGCCGCAGCTGCAGTGATAAGCTCTATATTTTCATTTATTGCTTTTTTCGCACCTTGTATATTCGGCTGATTTTCAAAAAGATATGCCGCATCGTTTATTATTCGGTCGCGCACCTTTAGCTTCAGTGCTTGGTCTGCACCTGAATTGCTGTTCGCACGTACGTGCAGACGGATTACACTTTCCTTTACTGCGGCATCGGTTTGCTGTACTGTACATACTGCAGAAACGGCTGTAAAAAAGCCGATACATAATGTTAAAACAAATTTTTTCATAGTTATTTTCCTTTCAGTTGTTTGCTGTAACATAATTATCGGCATTTAAAACAAAAATTATACATTAAAGCTTTTTGTTAGAAAGGTTTC